>NZ_JBBPCC010000008.1:0-280518 GCF_038070315.1 Paenibacillus filicis
GGTAGTCTTTTCGATCCGAAGGTCGAAATGACTACAAGGTTTGTTCGACTTGCTCAAAAGTAATGCTAGCGAGAATTTTCATTCTCTATTTAACACTCACTCGTTGTTCAGTTTTCAAAGGGCAATTCCTACCACTCTCTCAAGCGGCGACTTTCTTAATATAACACATTCAGTTACTTGATTGCAAGTGTTTTTTTATTTAAGTTGTTGACCCGGAAGGTCTCATTTAGTAAAAAAATCCTCGCCGCCGAAGCAACGAAGATTAATATATCATAAACGTAAAAGAATAGTCAAGCCTATTGTATCTTTTTTTATTTCTGAATGACTTCCTGAATATATAGGCTCCGCTCTGTCGTTAAGTTAACGATATTCCCATCCACGTTAACCCAAGGCCTGGTCGGATGCGCCCTATCGGAGAAGACGATCTCGCCGATGGTATGATTGCTCAGCTTGACCAGCATCCCGTTATGGAACGAGGTTACTTTGTGAATAAAGGTTTGCACCATAGCAGGATCCAATTTACCGAAGGCTTCATTCTGAATCTGCTCCAGAACCAGATAGGGAGAGACCCCTTTTTTATGAAACCGGTCCGTTTTCATAGCATGGAACACATCGGCGATGGCCACAATCTTGGCATATACGTGAAGCTTATCGCCACGGATGCCGAGCGGATAGCCGGAGCCGTCCTCCCGCTCGTGATGCTGCAGCGCACAGAGCTTGACTCCATCGTTGATGGCCGGCACGGTTTTCAGCAGATTGTAGCCGATGACCGTATGCTGCTTCATCTCTTCCAGCTCCTGAACCGTTAGCTTGGTCGGCTTGTGTAGGATAGAAGAATCGACCTTGGCCGTCCCGATATCATGGAACAGTCCGCCCATAGCGACGGGCATCAGATCTTTTACCGGCATGCCGGACCACTTGGCTAAATAATAAGAGGTCAGTGCAACCATGATGCTATTATGATAAACATAATCAGGTAGTTGGAAGTTTTTCGGACTGAACGTAAGGATGTTGTAGTGATCGATATGCCGAATCAAGCCTTCTAACGCTGTCCGCACCTCCAGAATAGGCAGGTTCTGCCCGCCGGAGCTGGCGCTGCTGAATACACGGCGAAGCAGCTGAAGCATCTTCTCATACGATTCTTGGAAAGGCTGGGACGTAGAGGGCGAGTCCTCGGCGCCCGCTTCCTCCGAGACCTGCTCGATATCGGCATGTCTGGCATCAATCTGCACGGAAGGGATCATAAACGCACGGAGAATCTCAAGCTCCCGCTCCGTCACCAATTTCCCCTTGGCAAACAATACGTTATTAAATTTGGTCATGACATTCTCGCTGATTCGCTCACCAGGTTTTAATTGAGAGACGGGAACAGTCGCCATCGGGGATTCCTCATTTCAACTAGAGATAGCCAGAAGCGTCGCTGCATCTGACCGTCATTTCAGACTTAAGACCCAAACCTGCACTCATTATAAACGAAAAAGAATGGGGATGTAACCCCATTCTTTTAGTCTTCATCAATTCCATACAAAAGGGAAGAAGTCTATTCTTCCGAGCTTTCATCGGGTGCGATTTCCTGTGTTTCCTCTGTGCCCGGTTCGACATTCTCGTCGTCCTCTGGCTCCTCGTCGCTCTTATCCACGCGCGCCAAGGTCGAAACTTCGTCTTCATCACGGATATTGATGACACGAACACCCTGGGTGTTACGTCCCATGAGTGAAATACCAGCCATGCTGGTCCGTATAACGGTTCCCAGCGCCGTAATAATCATCAGGTCCTCATCTTCGCGTACAACCTTCAAGCCAACGACAGGACCATTCTTAGGCGTGACATTCAGCGTCTTAATCCCCTTACCGCCACGCGACTGAATCCGGTAATCCCCAACCGGCGTACGCTTGCCATAGCCCTTGGAGGTCACGATCAGCACACTGTCGCTTTCCTGAGCGACGTCCATATCGATAACAGCATCGCCTTCGTCAAGCTGGATGCCCTTCACGCCCGTCGCCGAGCGGCCCATCGCACGTACGTCCTCTTCAGGGAAGTGGATGGACATGCCTTCCTTCGTTCCCATGATGATGGACTGGTTGCCGTCGGTCAAACGAACTCCGATCAGATCGTCGTCTTCGCGCAAATTAATCGCGATCAAGCCGACCTTGCGGATGTTGCCGTAATCATCGAGAGGCGTTTTCTTCACGATCCCGTTCTTGGTGGCAAAGAATAAATATTTGTCCGGATCGAAGCTTTCTACCGGGATGACCGCATTGATGGTTTCTCCCTGCTCGATTTGGATCAGGTTAATAATAGGCGTTCCCCGGGCAGTACGGCTGAGATCAGGAATCTCATACGCCTTGAGACGGTACACCTTGCCCTTATCCGTGAAGAACATCAGGTAGTGGTGAGAATTGGTCACGAACAAGTGTTCGACGAAGTCGTTATCCTTGGTGTCCATCCCGATCACGCCCTTGCCTCCGCGGCGCTGGCTGCGGTAGGTCGTTACCGGCAGACGCTTGATATAGCCTGTATGTGTGATGGTGATGACGACATCGGTCTGAGGAATCAAATCCTCATCCTCGATATCTCCGCCCATCGTAATTTCCGAACGGCGGTCATCGCCGAATTTTTCTTTGATTTCGTTCAGCTCGTTGCTGATGATCTCGAGTACAAGCTGCTCATCGGCGAGAATGGCTTTGAGCTCGGCGATACGCTTCATCAGTTCCGCGTATTCCTCCTCAATCTTCTCCCGCTCCAAGCCGGTAAGCCGCTGCAGACGCATGTCCAGAATAGCCTGTGCTTGATCATGGCTCAGACCGAACCGGGCGATCAAGCCTTCACGGGCCTGCTCCGTTGTGCGTGAGCTGCGGATCAGCGCGATGACTTCATCCAGATGATCGAGCGCAATACGCAGACCTTCGAGAATATGAGCGCGAGCTTCCGCTTTGCGCAGATCGAATTCCGTTCTGCGGCGGATAACCACCTTCTGATGCTCCAGATAGTGATAGAGCATATCACGGAGGTTCAGCACCTTAGGCTCGCCATTAACCAGGGCCAGCATAATGATACCGAAGTTGGACTGCATCGCCGTATGCTTGAACAGATTGTTCAGCACGACATTCGGATTGACATCGCGCCGGAGCTCGATCACGATGCGCATACCGTTGCGGTCAGACTCGTCACGGAGATCGGTGATACCCTCGATTTTCTTCTCACGTACCAGCTCCGCGATCTTCTCGATCAGACGCGCCTTATTGACTTGGTAAGGCAGCTCATGCACGATAATTCTGGCCTTGTTGCCGTTCTCTTCAATATCCGCCTTGGCGCGCATGGTGACGGAACCGCGCCCAGTTGCATAAGCCTGACGGATTCCCTCACGGCCCATGATATAGCCGCCCGTAGGGAAATCCGGCCCCTTGATCGACTGCATCAGATCCAGGGAAGTGAGATCTGGATTTTCGATCAGCTGCTGCACGCCGTTAATGACCTCAGACAAGTTATGCGGAGGGATGTTGGTAGCCATCCCGACCGCGATCCCGGAGGAACCGTTGACGAGCAGGTTGGGGAAACGCGATGGCAGAACGACCGGCTCTTGCTCTTCGCCATCATAGTTCGGTGCGAAGTCGATCGTTTCCTTGTTGATATCACGCAGCAGCTCCATGGCGATTTTGGACAGACGGGCTTCCGTATAACGCATGGCTGCTGCCATATCGCCGTCAATCGACCCGAAGTTCCCGTGACCGTCCACGAGCATGTAACGGAGCGAGAAATCCTGCGCCATCCGGACCATCGTCTCGTAAACAGCGCTGTCGCCGTGAGGGTGATACTTACCGATAACTTCGCCGACGATTCTCGCCGATTTCTTGTATGGCTTATCCGGGGACATGCCAAGCTCCGACATCGCGTACAAAATACGGCGATGCACGGGCTTCAATCCATCACGAACATCGGGCAGCGCACGGCTGACGATAATACTCATCGCGTAGTCCATAAAGGACGTGCGCATCTCAGAGCCGATATCGATTTCTTTAATCTGCGAACGAGGATCTTCCGACATGTGTACCTCCTACAAGTTTACGGAGCAAGCCGCTTCGTATGAGTGGATATAGTGCTGGATGACGAACGCTGCAGCTTATGCATGATCGTATTATTCAATGAATTCATTCGAACGTAAGGACTGCCTGCATTAATACGGGGAAGCTGCATAGGATCGGAATTGCGATCGACGATGCCAGGCTGTGTGGTGAAGGCATATTGCATGCCGGCCTGCTTCAGCAATCCCACGCTGCGGGAATCATAAGCGCCGTAGGGGTAAGCATATGTGTCTACGGGGCCGGTCTTGAGCATAGATAGCTTCCCGATGCTTGTCCGGGTATCTGCGAGAATGCGCTGGTCATAGGCATCGTCCGTCTCCAGACTGTCGCCGTTCTTCAATCTGGCCGTCAGCAGAGGGTCGCCCCCGGCCGACTTGGCATGAAGGCTATCCGAATGGCACTGAACGTCGATATCCGAATCCTCGGCCATCATCGTCCGAATCTCCTCCGGAGTCAGCGAAGGCAGCAGCGATTCCCCAGGGTGGTCCAGATCATGGGTGATCACAAAATTGACAGCGGGCACATGCAGCCTCTGGAGCACCGGGAAGGCCTTGGTGTAGAAGCTCTCGTAGCCATCGTCGAAGGTGACGAGAACGGCATTGGACGGAACTGCTTGCCCCTGCATGTAAGAACGGAATTGCTCCAGCGTAATAAAGTGATAGCCGCGCAGCCCCAGGTCCACGAGCTGTCCCTGAAAACGATCGGTCGAAATGGTGACGTCCCCGGTCGTGTCATCATCAATATGATGATACGCCAGTACAGCCACCCGATCCGTATAATAAACAGAGGAACCGCCCGAGTGAACAAACCCGGGCGACAGAAACATAACGGAAAGAATGGCTATGAGCCAAAGCAACCCATATCTTTTAAGCATATTCCTCCACATAGGGAACGCTAGATGTCTAGATTTTTGACGTACTTGGCATGCTGCTGAATAAAGTCGCGACGTGGCTCGACGTTATCGCCCATCAGCGTATCGAACATAATGTCCGCTTCGATCGCATCCTGGATGCTAACCTGCAGCATGGAACGGCTCTCGGGGTCCATCGTCGTTTCCCATAGCTGGCCGGGATTCATCTCTCCGAGACCTTTGTAGCGTTGAATATTGACTTTAGCGCCTTCTCCGAACTCGGCCATCACCAGATCGCGCTGCTTTTCGTTATAAGCGTAACGGATCGTTTTGTTCCGCTCCAGCTTGAAAAGCGGCGGCTGGGCGATGTACACGTATCCGGCCTCGATGATCTTGCGCATATACCGGTAGAAGAAGGTCAGCAGCAGCGTACGAATGTGCGCGCCGTCGACGTCGGCATCCGTCATGATGATGATCTTATGGTAGCGCGCTTTGGCAATATCGAAATCATCGCCGATTCCCGTGCCAAGCGCCGTAATGATGGCGCGAATTTCGGCATTGGACAAAATTTTGTCCAGCCTGGACTTCTCAACGTTCAGGATCTTACCGCGCAGCGGCAGGATCGCCTGGAAGTGACGGTCACGTCCCTGTTTGGCCGAACCGCCCGCCGAATCTCCTTCGACAATGTACACTTCGCTGATCGAAGCGTCCTTGGAGGAACAGTCGGCCAGCTTGCCGGGCAGCGAGCTGACTTCCAGCGCGCTCTTGCGGCGGGTAAGCTCACGGGCTTTGCGCGCAGCCTCACGGGCACGCTGGGCTTGAACGCCCTTCTCGACGATTTTCTTGGCGATAGCCGGGTTCTCTTCGAGGAACTCCTGCAGCTTCTCTGCAAACAGGGATTCTACGATCCCGCGGACTTCACTGTTGCCGAGCTTCGTCTTGGTCTGTCCCTCGAACTGCGGCTCAGGGATTTTGACCGAGATAATGGCAGTAAGTCCCTCGCGGACATCATCGCCGGAGAGGTTCGCGTCATTGTCCTTGATCGTGTTGTACTTGCGCGCATACTCGTTCAAGATCCGAGTCAGCGCACTCTTGAAGCCGGACTCATGCGTACCGCCTTCATGGGTATTGATATTGTTCGCGAACGAATATATGTTCTCCGAGTAGCTGTCATTGTACTGCAGGGCGACTTCTACCTGGATATTGTCCTTGTTGCCTTCGACATAAATCGGCGGCTGGTGGAGCGCTTCGCGGGTACGGTTCAGGTACTCGACGAAAGAAATAATACCGCCCTCGTAGATAAATGTCTGACTTTCACTCGTACGTTCATCCGACAGCACAATCTCAATGCCGCGGTTCAGGAACGCCAGCTCACGAATCCGCGCTTGCAGCGTATCGTAGTCGTATTCGGTTGTTTCACTGAAAATCTTCTCGTCCGGCCAGAACGTAATGGTCGTTCCGGTATCCGGCGTCTCGTTGATGACCTTAATGTCGTATTGTGGAGCACCGTACTGGTATTCCTGCTGGTAGGTCTGTCCATCCCGCTTGACCGTAGCGATCAGTTTCTTCGAGAGAGCATTGACGACGGACACGCCGACACCATGCAGCCCCCCCGATACCTTGTAGCCTTCGCCGCCGAACTTACCGCCGGCATGCAGCACGGTCAACACGACTTCAAGCGTCGATTTCTTCAGCTTCGTATTCTCGCCCACCGGAATCCCGCGCCCGTTGTCGACAACGGTGATGCTGTTATCCGTATGAACGGTCACTTCAATTCTTGTGCAATACCCGGCCAGAGCCTCGTCAATACTATTATCGACAACTTCCCAGACTAGGTGGTGAAGCCCCCGAGCGCTGGTGGAGCCGATATACATTCCTGGTCTTTTGCGTACCGCTTCAAGACCTTCAAGCACCTGTATCTGACTTTCATCATAGGTTGTACCCGGATTTACAGACATGCAGACACCCACTTTTCCATGATAAAAACTGCGATTAAGAAGTTCTAAGAAGTTCTTGTCGCTCGAAACACGTTACGTCGTAAGCAGCTGCTGAGCGCGCTTCTTCAAGGTCATGGACGAGATCGGAGAGTAGTACACTTTCGTTTGGGTAACGACAAGCGACTTGCTTTCTTCCTCGCCGATGACTTCCACACGCTTCTCCTTGCTCGCATAGGTTACGAATTGCTTGGATATTTTCGAAGATTTCTCAATGGACAGGTCAAAAATGGCGATTAGCTCCGACGCGCGGATTATTTTCTCTCCGCCCAAATGGATAAACATAGAGGAAGCCCACTCCTTATCGGCAAATCGATCTATATGAAGCTCCCGTCCCGCACATGAATTACGGAAGCACTTTCCAATTTTGACAGATCTATACTTTCAATTCCGGTCGTAGTAATGAACGTCTGTACCTTGCGCTGGAAGGTTTCGATCAGCTGCGTCTGGCGAAACTGGTCCAGCTCGGACAATACGTCATCGAGAAGCAGGAGGGGATATTCGCCGACTTCCTCGCCGATCAGCTCGATCTCAGCCAGTTTCAAAGACAACGCGGTCGTGCGTTGCTGTCCTTGGGAACCAAACGTTTGCGCTTCCCTGTCATTGATATAAAAGCGCAAATCGTCGCGGTGCGGGCCGACTAGTGTAACGCCTCGTCGCAATTCCTGTTCTTTTGCCTGTGATAACTTTATCATAAATTGGTCAAATAAAACAGCTTCTTCTTGGTCCACGAAGGAAGCCAAAGCGCTGTCGTACTCGATTCGGAGCGTTTCTTGGCCGTTCGTTATGCCGGCATGGATCTTCTCAGCCCAGTTTTGCAGCTTTTTTATAAAGCTTTGACGTTTTTTCATAATTTTAGTACCAAATTGCGCCAATTGTTCATTCCACACCTCCAGCATGGAGGAATTGCCCGCAGATCCGAACATTTGCTTGAGGTAATTATTGCGTTGTACGAGAATTTTGTTGTACTGCGACAGGTCATACAAATAAGCCGGGTGCACCTGGCCAATCTCCATATCGAGAAACCGGCGTCGGACACCCGGCGAGCCCTTCACAATCTCCAGATCCTCAGGAGCGAACATCACGACGTTGAGCGAGCCGATGAAATTGCTCAGCTTGCGCTGCTCGAGCCCGTTCACCTTGGCGCGCTTCCCTTGGGCCGAGATCGAGAGATCCAGCTGCAGCGAGCCGTATCTTTTCTCGATCTCTCCGTGGATCAGCGCTGTTTTCTCCTGCCACCGGATCAATTCCTTGTCCTGGTTCGTGCGGTGGGACTTGGTCAGAGCGAGCACATAGATCGACTCCAGCAGGTTCGTCTTCCCCTGGGCATTGGGCCCGACGATGATGTTGACCATCTGGTCGGTCTCAAATTCGATATGCTCGTAGTTCCGGTAGTTGTGGACGGACAGCTTTTTCAATAGCACCTTGGTCTTCCTCCCAACTACTCCTGAACGACCTGAAATTCCCCGCAGCCGTCAACGGCCACACGATCTCCCACCACCAGCTTCCGCCCGCGGCGGTTTTCCGCCTCTCCATTTACAGAAATTCGAGTTTCCTGCAGAAAACTTTTGGCTTGTCCACCTGTGGATATACAGTCGGACAGCTTAAGAAACTGTCCAAGGGTAATATAGTCCGTACGAATCGATATAGGTTTCATGGGTATTCTCCTCCCTGGCCTGGACCTGAATGTCTTTACGTGGTTGTCCGGTAAGGCAGGATGAGCTGAAGCAGGCTCGCATTGCCATCCGGCCGGATGATGATTGGCTGCATAGCTCCCGTAAATCCGATGCTGATCTGTTCGTTATCCATCACCTTAAGTGCATCAAGCATGTACTTGGAGTTGAACGAAATCCGCAGCAAATCCCCGGATAAGCTGACCGTATTCAGCTCCTCGGTAACTTTGCCAAGCTCTGAGGAGCTCGACGAGATCTCGATCGACTGATCCTCACGCATCACGAGCTTAACGATGTTGCTCTTGTCTTCCCGCGAGAGCAGGTAGGCCCGGTCGATCGCATCGACAAGCTGACCTGTTGACACGACGAGCTGCGTCTGGAATGCCTGTGGAATCAGCTTGGACGTATCCGGATACGTTCCCTCCAGAATGCGGGTATAGAACAAAATCGAGCTCATCTTGAAGAGCACCTGGTTGTCGGCGAAGACGACATCGATCAGCGTATTCTGGTCCGGCAAAATTTTGGACAGCTCGTTCAGCGTTTTGCCGGCAATCGCCACATTGGACAGCGTTAGTCCCTCTTCCGTGTCGATCGGCGTTTCTCTCGTAGCCAAACGGTGACGGTCACAGGCGATGAATTTGAGCTTGCCGTCGGCAATAGTCCATAAAATACCGGTCAAAATCGGAGTCGCTTCGTTGGTCGAGACGGCGAACGACGTTTGCTTGATCATTGTTTTGAGGACATCGCTCGGAATCTGGATCCGCTTGCTCTCCTCAATACCTGGCATGATCGGATATTCTTCCGGATCGAGGCCCATCAGCTGGATCTCGGAAGAGCCGGAACGGATGATAGTTTGGAAATGCTCTTTGACCTCGATCTCGATATGCTGGGCCGGCAGCTTGCGGATAATTTCTACGAAAAATTTGGAAGGAAGAACGACGCTGCCGGATTGCTTCAGATCGATGACCTGGAGCTCACCCTTTTCCATCGGAATAAAGCTTTGGATCGAAATGTCCGTATCGCTGGCAGTCAGGGTCATCCCTGAGGTGTCCGCATCTATTTTGATACCGGTCAGAATAGGAATGGTCGTTTTACTAGAAATAGCTTTGTACACGTGCTGGATAGATTCGTTCAGGAAATCTTTAAGGACCGTTAATTTCATAATGTCACTCCTACAGGTTCTAAAGTGGGCCAGATGGTCATATGCATCTTATATTACATGTTTTTTTTATTTAGTTGAAGTAGTAGGGGCGTCTAATATGTGGATATGTGCATGAACAGCGCAAAACCAAAGCCTATCCACATGTGAATAGTTTGTGCATAGGCTTTGGTTTATTCAGATTGTGAATCGACGGATGGAGGGTCTCCGAGAGCGGGGACTACATCGTCACGTTCTTCACTTTTTCCGTTATATTTTGAATGATCTTATATAATTCCTGGTCGGCTTTGATCGCTTCGGATATTTTCTCATGGGCATGGATGACCGTCGTATGGTCGCGGCCTCCGAACGCCTCGCCGATCTTGGGCAGCGAGAAATCCGTCATCTCCCTGGCCATATACATCGCAATTTGCCTCGGGAAGGCGACCATTTTAGTCCGCTTCCGCGCTTTGAACTCCTCCATCTTGAGTCCGTAGAACTCTCCAACCTTCTGTTGAATATCCTGAATCGTTATGACCCGCGGGCGGCTGCTAGGGATGATATCCTTGAGCGCTTCGGCAGCCAGATGCGACGTAATGTCCTTGTTGATCAGGGAAGAATAGGCAACAACCCGGATAAGAGCGCCCTCGAGCTCCCGGATGTTGGTGTCGATCTGATTGGCTATGTACACCATAGCTTCGTTAGGAATGTCCAAATTCTCGGCCTTAGCCTTCTTCCGGAGAATCGCGATCCTCGTCTCGAGATCGGGCGGCTGGATGTCCGTGATCAAGCCCCATTCAAAGCGTGAGCGGAGCCGTTCTTCCAGGGTTGGGATTTCCTTGGGCGGGCGGTCACTGGAGATAATGATCTGCTTACGTTCTTCGTGAAGCGCATTGAACGTATGAAAAAATTCTTCCTGGGTACCTTCTTTTCCCGCGAGAAACTGAATATCATCAATCAACAGCACGTCGATTGTCCTGTATTTGTTGCGGAAATCCTCGCCCCGGTTGTCACGGACGGCGTTGATGAATTCATTGGTAAATTTCTCGGAGGAAATATACATGACGCGTGCACTAGGATTGTGCTCCAGCACATAATGTCCGATCGCATGCATCAGGTGAGTCTTTCCAAGTCCCACGCCTCCGTACAGAAACAGCGGATTGTACGCCTTGGCCGGCGCTTCCGCGACCGCGAGGGAAGCGGCGTGGGCAAATCTGTTCCCCGATCCGATGACAAAGGTATCGAATGTGTACTTCGCGTTCATCATATGAGCGAAGGTTTCCTCGGCCGCTGACCTGGATTTCGCTGGAGGAAGGACAGGCGTGGGCGGCGCACCGAACGAATGCGTTTCGTCGTCGGATTCGATGATGAACTTCAGCTCGACCTGCTTGCCGGTATAGTCGTAGACCGCTTCCTTGATGTGTTTCGTATACCGATTCTCAAGCCAGTCGCGCGCGAAATTGTTAGGGGTACAGATGACGACGGTCGATTCGTTGAATGCGACAGCCCTTGTGGAGATCAGCCACGTTTCGTAGCTGGGTTTGCTCACCCTTTTTTGCAGAATGGAAAGGACTTGCTGCCATTGTTCGTTAGGATGGCTTTCCACAAATTATTCACTCCTTCAACTGGATACCGGTGCAGCGCCGATGGGCGCCACTGTAGAAAAAAAATGAAAGGTGTCGCAATTCATCCACAATGTGCAGATTAACGACAAACCTTTTATACAGAACCTTGTAAATTGTTCACAATCCTATCCACAGGCTGTGCATAACTTTCTTGGCCAATGGGAGTATCCACAACGGAAAACATATTCATGATATCAAAAAAGACCTTGCTCCGCAATGGATGGCTCTGATTTATCCACATACCCAAGACCTTGTGTATAAAAGTTATCAACAGCACAAGATATTGTTTATATGCTGTTTACATTTCGACAAATTCGGTGAAAAACCGATTTTTTTTATGCACAGGGGGGTAAGGGAGTTTTTGGGCAGAGGGCTGTGTATAACTTTTTTGAGGGGAGCTTAGGGAGGCAGGTTGACTTTTACTCTGTAAATATGGTTTAATGTTGTAAGGTATTTTCGGGATTGGAATGAATCCTGTCCTAGAGGAGGTGCACGATCGAAATGAGACCGACATTTAAGCCGAATGTAAGAAAACGCAAGAAGGTTCACGGCTTCCGGAAAAGAATGAGCACGAAGAATGGCCGCAAGGTTCTTGCTGCTCGTCGCCTTAAAGGAAGAAAAGTACTGAGCGCCTAAGACGAAAGACCACTGCCCGGTGGTCTTTTTTGTTTTTTTGAAGGATATAGATCCAGGCAGACATGCGCCGGCACGGAAATGATGAAGACCGATGACGTATGGGAGAGATTCTAAGGTGGAGAAAAAGAACCGTCTGACCAAACGGGAGTATTTCGACAAGGTGTACAGGCATGGCAAGTCGTCGGCCAACCACCAATTCGTACTTTATTATAAGGCGCAGCCGCGGCAAGCGTCGTTCCGCTTCGGCGTGTCGGTGAGCAAGAAGCTCGGGAATGCGGTGGTCCGCAATCGAATCCGCCGAGTATTGAAGGAAATCATCCGTCTGAATGCAGACCGGCTGCCGGGCGGATATGACCTGATTCTGATCGCGCGCAAGCCGGTCCCCCAGATGTCGTATCACGAGATCGAGAAGAGCGTATTTCACGTGCTGAAGCGGGCTTCTCTGCTGCGTCCACGGGTGGAAGCGAAGCCTGTGGATTAAGTTTCTTTGTGAGCGTGAATGTGATATAGTTTATTATTGGAAAAGATGAAGCTGGGAGGATGTTCTTTTGACGCGCCGACTATTGAAATATTTGCCGCTTACGGCATTGCTGCTGCTGGCAGGGTGTAGCAATCCGGCTACGGCTAAATTGGATCGGGAGAACAGTATCTGGGACAAGTATTTTGTAGGTCCGCTATCAGACACGCTCGATTGGTTCGCCAATCTGATGGGAGGATCGTACGGGCTCTCGATTCTTGTCGTCACGATCATTATCCGTCTGATTATTTTGCCGCTGACGCTGAAGCAATACAAGAGCTCCAAACGGATGCAGGAAGTACAACCTGAAATCAAGAAGCTTCAGGCTAAATATAAGGACGACCCGAAGAAAGTTCAAGAAGAGACGATGAAGCTGTTCCAGAAGGAGGGCGTCAACCCGCTCGCCGGCTGTTTCCCGATTCTGGTCCAGATGCCGATCCTGATCGCGCTGTACAACTCGATCATGCGGAATCCCGATATTGGCACGCACTCGTTCCTCTGGCTCGAGCTCGGACAGAAGGATCCCTACTATATTCTGCCGCTGCTCGCTGCGCTGACAACTTTCCTGCAGCAGAAGATGATGTCCTCACAGATGAATCCTCAGATGCAAAGCCTGATGTTCATCTTCCCGGTACTGATCTTCGTCATGGCGATGAATTTCGCCGCGGCACTTCCGCTGTACTGGGTATACAGCAACTTGTTCACCGTTGTGCAAACTTATTTTATATACGGAAAACCGGCGGCAGCTGCAGGCGCGGATGCTATCGAAGCCAAGTCTAAGAAATCCGGCGGATCTAAAAAATAAGGGTGGCCGATGAGATGAAAAAAATCGTGGTAACGGGCAAAACAATCGAGGATGCTGTTCAAAGCGGATTGTTGCAGCTCGGCACAACCAAAGACCGGGTTCACGTGAACGTCTTGGAGCAGCCCTCCAAAGGGTTGTTCGGCCTCATCGGCGTGAAGAACGCCAAGGTTGAGCTGGAGCTGCTGCCCGATGCCATGGAAGAAGCCGTCCGGTTCCTGCAGGACATTCTGCAGACAATGGAGCTGGATGTGCGGATCGAACAAAAGCAAGACAAGGAAGGCTTGGAGCTGCATATGCATGGAGCCGAGCTAGGGATGCTGATCGGACGGCGCGGACAGACGCTGGACGCGCTGCAGTATTTGGTAGGGATCGTGGCCAACCGATACTCGGACCGGCATCTCCGGGTCGTGCTCGATGCCGAGCAGTTCAGAGAACGCCGGAGGAAGACGCTGGAGGAGCTGGCCGACAGGCTGGCCGAGCGTGCAATCCGGACGAAGAAGGAAGTTGTGCTGGAGCCGATGTCTCCCCAGGAGCGCAAGGTGATCCACTACCAGCTGCAGCAACATCCTAAGGTAAGAACCTTCAGCCGCGGCGATGAACCGAATCGCCGTGTCGTTATCGTATTACGTTGATCTATGTTGCAATGACGTCATGTTTCGAATGACTTCATTGCTTTTTCTTTAGGCGGGGAGCGTTTCGACTTACAAGAATGAGGTGCGAATGAACATGATGCAGGACACCATCGCGGCGATTGCGACGCCTTCCGGAGAGGGCGGCATCGCGGTCATACGCGTGAGCGGGGATGAGGCCGTTGCGGTCAGCGACCGTCTATTCAGCGGGAAAGCGAAGCTGGCGGACGTGCCGACCCATACGGTGAATTACGGGTTTATCCGGACTCCCCACACGGGAGAACGGGTGGAGGAAGTGCTGGTCACCGTGATGCGGGGACCGCGCTCCTTCACCAAGGAAGATGTTGTGGAGATCAGCTGCCATGGTGGGTTTGTCTCGGTGCGCAAGGTACTGGATCTGGTGCTGGAAAGCGGTGCGAGACTGGCGGAGCCGGGCGAGTTTACGAAGCGGGCGTTTCTGAACGGCCGCATTGACTTGTCGCAGGCGGAAGCGGTGATCGATCTGATCCGGGCCAAGTCGGACCGTGCCTTCCGGATTGCGATGAAGCAATCGGAGGGAAGTCTGTCCAAGCGGATCGGAGAGCTGCGGCACCGGCTCGTGGAGCTGATGGCCCATATCGAGGTTAATATCGACTACCCTGAGCATGACGTGGAAGAGCTGACCAATGCTTTTATTAAAGAGAAGTGCAGCCTGGCGCTGGAAGATATCGAGCGTTTACTGGTGACTGCCGAGCAGGGTAAAATCTTGCGTGAGGGATTGGTGACCGCGATCATCGGCAGGCCGAATGTCGGCAAGTCGTCTCTGCTGAACACGCTCGCCCAGGAGGACCGCGCGATCGTCACGGATATCGCGGGAACCACGCGGGATGTCGTGGAAGAGTACGTACATGTCAACGGCATTCCGCTCAAGCTGCTGGATACCGCGGGCATCCGGGAGACGAGCGATGTGGTCGAGCGGATCGGCGTGGAAAAATCCCGTCAGGCGTTGTCGGATGCGGATCTGATCCTGCTGGTCTTCAACGGAGCGGAGCAGCTGCTGCCGGAGGAACGGGAGATGATCGCCGAGCTGGCGGGCCGTCAGGTGATCGCGATCGTCAATAAGGTCGATCTGCCTCAGCAGCTAGAGGAGGCCGACCTGTCCGAAGCGTTCGGATCGGATCGCGTTGTCCGCATGTCGCTGCTGGAGCAGCAGGGGATTGTGGATCTGGAGAAGGCGATTGCCCGAATTTTCTTCAGTGGACAGGTGGAGTCGAGCGACTTGACCTATGTCAGCAATGCCCGGCATATTCATCTGCTGAAGTCAGCTCGGTCGGCTTTGCAGGAAGCTTTCGACGCGGCGGAATCGTATGTGCCGATTGATATGATTCAGATCGATATCCGTACCGGCTGGGAACATCTCGGTGAAATTATCGGGGACTCGGTTAGCGAATCATTAATCGATCAGATATTCTCTCAATTCTGCTTGGGTAAATAGAAACTAGCACGTATAGATGAAAGTTAAACTCTCAATAGATGTTAGGAGGTTGGCAGCATGAATTACAATGCAGGTGAATTTGATGTTATTGTAATCGGAGCGGGGCACGCCGGCTGTGAAGCGGCTCTCGCGGCAGCTCGTATGGGCAGCGAAACGCTTTTGTTGACGATTAATCTCGATATGGTCGCATTTATGCCTTGTAATCCGTCCATCGGCGGACCGGCTAAAGGGCATGTCGTGAGGGAAATCGATGCGCTCGGCGGTGAGATGGGACGCAATATCGATAAGACCTATATTCAGATGCGGATGCTGAATACAGGCAAGGGACCTGCGGTTCACGCGCTGCGTGCGCAGGCCGATAAGTTTCTGTACCAGCACACGATGAAGGAAACGATCGAGAAGACGGATGGCTTGACCTTGCGTCAAGGTATGGTCGAGACGCTGATCGTGGAAGATGGTGTCTGTAAAGGGGTCGTGACGAAGACAGGAGCGACTTATTACGGCAAGGCTATCGTCCTGACGACAGGCACGTATTTGCGCGGCAAGATCATTATGGGCGAATTGATGTATGAGTCCGGTCCGAACAACCAGCAGCCGGCGGTGAAGCTGTCCGAGGATTTGCGCAAGCACGGGCTGGAGCTGGTCCGCTTCAAGACGGGGACGCCTCCGCGCGTACATCAGGACACGATCGATTTCTCCCAGACTTCGATTCAGCCTGGAGACGACAAGCCCAAATTTTTCTCGTACGAGACGACGGAAGAGATTCCCAATCAGCTTCCTTGCTGGTTGACTTATACGTCTGAGCAGACGCATCAGATCATTAACGATAACCTGCATCGAGCTCCAATGTTCTCAGGAGCGATCGAGGGGACGGGACCGCGTTACTGTCCGTCCATCGAGGATAAAATCGTCCGTTTCAGCGATAAGCCTAAGCATCAGATTTTCCTCGAGCCGGAAGGCCGTCATACGAAGGAATATTATGTGCAGGGTCTGTCCACCAGCATGCCAGAGGACGTGCAGCTGCAAATTCTGCGCTCGATTCCCGGGCTGGAGAAGGTCGAGATGATGCGGACCGGTTACGCGATCGAGTATGATGCGGTCGTGCCGACGCAATTGTTCCCGTCCCTGGAGACGAAAGCCATCTCCGGCTTGTTCACGGCCGGCCAGATTAATGGAACATCTGGCTATGAAGAAGCGGCTGGACAGGGGGTCATGGCAGGCATTAATGCAGCCCGCAAGGTGCAAGGAAAGGAGCCGGTCATCCTGGATCGCTCCGAGGCTTACATCGGCGTGCTGATCGACGATCTGGTCACGAAGGGTACGAGTGAGCCTTACCGTCTGCTGACCTCCCGTGCAGAATACCGCTTGCTGCTCCGTCACGATAATGCCGATATGCGTCTGACGAAAACCGGCTATGACATCGGGCTGATTACGGAAGAGCGTTATGCGCGTCATATGGAGAAGGTAGAGCGCGTAGAAGCGGAGATCGAACGGTTAAAGACGACGAGGGTGAAGCCGGAGGACGTACAGGCGCTGCTGAGCTCGCTGGGAAGCACCGAGTTGACCAATTCGTCCGACCTGCTATCGCTGCTTCGCCGTCCGGAGGTTGGTTACGAGCATCTGCATGAAGTATCGCCTTCGCCGGTTGAGCTGACCGAGGATATGAAGGAGCAGGTCGAAATCCAGGTCAAGTACAGCGGTTATATCGAAAAGCAGCTGCTGCAGGTAGAGCGTCTGCGCAAGATGGAGAAGAAACGTATTCCGGACGATATCATCTACGAGGATATTCATGGGATTGCGATGGAAGCGAAACAGAAGCTTGCTAAGATTCGTCCTGTGTCCATCGGCCAGGCTTCCCGCATATCGGGTGTCACGCCTGCCGATATCTCGATTCTGCTCGTTCATCTCGAGCATTACAACCGAGTCGTAGCCGCAAGGGCGCAATAATGGATCATGTTCAGAAGCTGTTTGTAGAGCTATTGCAAGCGAAGGGGATCGTATTGTCCGAGCAGCAGCTTGGACAATACGAGACTTACTATCGTGTGTTGGTCGATTGGAACGAAAGAATGAACTTGACGGGAATTACGGATCGGGAGCAAGTGTATGTCAAGCATTTCTACGATTCACTTTCTTTATCATTTTTTCATTCTGTTTCCACAATTGGAAAACTTGCTGATATTGGTTCGGGAGCGGGGTTCCCTAGTATTCCGTTGAAGATTGCGTTCCCGCATCTACATATTACGATTGTTGATTCTCTCAATAAGAGGATTCAATTTTTGCAGCATGTGGTTCAAGAGCTTGGTCTGGAGCACGTACAATGCGTCCATGGACGCGCAGAAGATGTAGCACGACTCTCCGAACACCGCGACCGGTATGATCTGGTAACGGCGAGAGCGGTAGCCCGGCTGACTGTGCTCAATGAGTTCTGTTTGCCTTTCGTAAAGCCGGATGGTTATTTCATTGCGATGAAGGGTCAGGATGTTCAGGCAGAGCTAGAAGAAGCGAGCTTCAGCCTGAAGGAACTGCAAGGACGTTGGGTAGAGACACATCAATTCCAGCTTCCGGTCGAAGAGTCTACCCGTCATATGATCCGAATCCGCAAAACAGCAGCAACTCCCCGCAAGTATCCGAGAAAAGCGGGAACACCTCTAAAAACTCCATTGCTTCCATCTTAAGCCTACCAGAGAGCTTGTTGTTTCACGTGGAACAACAAGCTAACATCCCAGAATAAGCAGCAGGTGCAAAGACGTCGCAAGACGTTTTTCTTTTTGGAGAATCGTACAATAAAGTTCTGTACTTCCCAAAGCAGGAAAACGGAGAGGTGTTGGAGAATTAATATAGGCAACGGTTCAATAAGGAGAGGCGCACGTTCGTGCGTATCGGACAGCTTTAATGGGCAATTGTGGAAAGCACTTTTACAGGATATGACGTTGACGTGAATGTATGATGCAGATCTGGACAAATGGGTTCTCATTCAATAGCGGGTCAAGGGAATTTTCCATTTGTGAAAGCGGCTTGTTCTAACATGATGAAAAAGATCGGGTGGTTATCGTTATGAAGGAACAGATATCGAGATTATTCGGTTTTAACGAGAAGGTCTCAACGGATGAAGTGAAAAATATTCCGGTTGAGGAAATTGTAGCGAGTCCTTATCAGCCTCGGACGATTTTCGACGATGAGCGTATCGAAGAGTTATGTCAGACGATCAAGACTCATGGTGTCATTCAGCCGATCGTTGTAAGACTGCGCAATAATAAGTTTGAGCTGATCGCAGGCGAGCGCCGTTGGCGTGCGGTCAAGAAGCTGGGTCTGGAAACGATCCCGGCTATCATTCGTGAGTTCAACGATGCCCAAGCGGCTTCTATTGCCTTGATCGAAAATCTGCAGCGTGAGGGTCTAACGGCAATCGAGGAAGCTATCGCTTACCAGCAGCTTATCGATCTTCACAGCTTAACTCAGGAAAGTCTCGCTCAGCGGCTAGGCAAAAGCCAGTCAACGATTGCGAACAAAATCCGTCTGCTGCAATTGAGCGAGCCCGTGAAGCTTGCCTTGATGGAGCGGAAAATAACCGAGCGTCACGCCCGGGCGTTGTTATCCCTCGATCAGGAGGAACAGCAGGTTAAGCTGCTCGAGGAAGTTATAACGAAGGAACTGAATGTGAAGCAAACGGAAGTCAGGATCGCTTTCCTCAAGGAATCGGAGAAGGTGAAAAGCAACAAATCCAAGCGGGTTTCCTTTTCCAAGGATGTGCGGCTGGCGCTGAATACGATCCGGCAGTCTGTTGATATGGTTACCTCTTCCGGGCTACCTATCAATACCGAAGAAAATGATAGAGAAGATCACTATGAGATTGTAATTCGTATACCAAAACGATAAAATAGAGAATAGACTCGGTTTCCGGTCATTGGGGAGTGCGTCCACAGCTCTCTGATGATTTTTTTTTAAGAAAAACCAGCTATCAAGCAAGAATTCGGTTGAAAGGCGCTTCAGTTGCTTAATCAGTTGGGTCGTATTGAAAACCAGCGGAATTCTACGATCAGAGGCTTTTCTGCTACAAGTTCACGCTGCCTGCATGCTCGGCTATCCTAGTATTTATTTGAGGTGAATAGGTTGTCTAAAATTATCGCCATCACAAATCAAAAGGGTGGGGTTGGCAAAACAACGACATCTGTCAATTTGGGCGCTTCTCTGGCTTCTCTCGGAAAACGGGTGCTGCTTGTTGATATCGACCCGCAAGGCAACACAACCAGTGGGATTGGCGTCAATAAGGCGGATGTGGAATATTGCATTTATGATGTTCTGATCAATGATATTCATCCGAAGGATGCCATGGTTGATACGGCCATTCCGAATTTGAAAATTATCCCAGCTACCATTCAATTGGCTGGAGCTGAAATTGAGCTTGTGCCAACGATCTCCAGAGAGGTTCGGCTGAAGCGTTCGCTGCAGCTTATTAAGCAGCAATTTGATTACATTCTCATCGATTGTCCGCCGTCACTAGGGATTCTAACTGTCAATTCGTTGACAGCAGCCGATTCGGTCATCATCCCGATTCAATGTGAATATTATGCGCTGGAGGGTTTGAGCCAGCTTTTAAATACGGTCAGGCTAGTCCAGAAGCATCTGAACACGACGCTGCAAATTGAAGGCGTACTGCTGACGATGTTTGACGCGCGTACCAATCTGGGGATGCAGGTCATCGAAGAAGTGAAGAAGTATTTCCAACAAAAAGTGTACCAAACGATTATTCCAAGAAATGTAAGATTGAGCGAAGCTCCAAGTCATGGACAATCGATCATTACCTATGACCCACGATCCAAGGGTGCGGAAGTATACATGGAACTGGCGAAGGAAGTGATTGCAATTTGAGTAAGCGGGCGGGATCAGGTTTAGGAAAAGGATTGGGTGCACTATTGCCAGCGCTTGATATTAATGATGATGATAAAGTTATAGAAATTCCGTTGTCCCAGCTAAGGCCGAATCCGTATCAGCCGCGCAAGCATTTCAGTGATGAAACGATTCAGGAGCTGGCTGCTTCGATTAAAGAGCACGGCGTGATTCAACCTATCATCGTGCGCAGTGTGTTAAAGGGATTCGAGATCATAGCAGGGGAGCGGCGTTTCCGTGCTTCCCAAGCAAGTGGCCTGCAGACGATCCCAGCTGTGGTGAAGAAGTTTACCGATCAGCAGGTGATGGAAATCGCGTTGATCGAGAATGTTCAGCGTGAGGACTTGAACGCCATGGAAATTGCGGTTGCGTACCAGTCGCTCATCGATCAGTTTTCGCTCACGCAAGAGGTGCTGTCGACGAAGGTTGGCAAAAGCCGCTCGCATATTGCGAACTTCTTGCGCTTGCTGCAGCTCCCTGAAGAAGTGAAGGAATATGTTTCACGTGGAACACTGTCCATGGGACATGCGAAAGCGATCGTGGGCTTGAAGGACAAGAAGCTGATCAAAGCATTGGCCGATACGGCGATCAAGGAGCAGTGGAGTGTCCGTGAGCTGGAAGAGGAAGTGAAGAAGCTCGAGGAGAAGGGCGATACCAAGAAGGCGAAGCCCAAGCAGACGCGCAAGGATCCTTATATTAATGAAGTTGAGGAAAGCTTGCGTGAGGTGTACCGGACGACGGTGAAAATTAAACACAACAACAATAATAAAGGGAAGATCGAGCTGCTGTACTTCTCGAACGATGACCTGAACCGATTGTTGGAGCTCCTGCAAGGCAAAACCTCGTAGACTGATCACATAGCATACCAGGATCAGCCTGATAAGATCAGGGGGGTTCCAGGTATGCTATCTTTATGTGAAGCCGAAAGTCGGCAGATGGGGAGGGATCGAACATGACGATTTATTTGGATCACGCAGCATCATCCTGGCCTAAGCCTCCGGAAGTGGTGCGCGCGATGGTAGAGTGCATGGAGCAGTACGGTGCAAACCCGGGCCGTGGAAGTCATGAGATGGCTGTGAAAGCGAGCCGGACTTTATTCGAAGGACGCAAGCAGCTGGCCAGGCTGTTCAGTATCAAAAACCCGAATGATATCTCCTACGCATTGAATACGACGATGGCTCTCAACCTGGCAATAAAAGGATTTTTGAAAGAGGGAGACCATGTTATCTGCACGGCTGTCGAGCATAACTCGGTTCGCAGACCGCTTGAGTATCTCAAGCAGAACCGTCAGGTACAGGTGACTTATGTCAAAACAGATATCCGCGGTCATCTGCATATGGACGATGTGGTCGCCGCCATTCGCCCTACAACCCGTCTGATCGTGTGCAACCATAGCTCCAATCTGCTGGGTAGCATCCTGCCTGTAGAGGCATTGGGCGAGCTGTGCCGACAGCGAGGCATCAAGCTGCTGGTAGATGCGGCCCAGACCGCTGGAGCGGTCAAGATCGACGTCCAGGCGATGGGTATCGATATGCTGGCCTTCCCGGGGCATAAGGGGCTTCTAGGGCCCCAAGGAACGGGAGGTCTCTATGTGCATCCGGAGATTGAGCTGGAGCCGCTGCTTCATGGGGGAACGGGCAGCCAGTCCGAAGCGATCGACCAGCCCACCGTACGTCCGGACCGTTTCGAGTCCGGAACGCAAAATACACCAGGGATTGCAGGCCTGGTGGAAGGGGTCAAATGGGTTCATCAGCAAACGCCGGGGGCTATCTACGAGCATGAGTGGAAGCTGACGCAGCAGCTCATGCAGGGCCTAGTGGGAATCGAAGGAATACAAGTGCTGGGTCCCGAAATAGGGCAAGCTAAAACCGGTATCGTCTCGTTCACCCTGGCGGATTCGGACTCCTCTGAGATTGCCTTTATTCTGGATCAATCCTTCGGTATTGCGGTAAGAGCGGGTTATCACTGCACGCCGCTGGCGCATGAAACGGCCGGGACGATGGAACGCGGTGCTATCCGGGCGAGCGTAGGATGCTTTACAACCGAGCATGAAATCGAGCAGCTGATCGGGGCTGTTCGCGAGATATCCAAGCATATGAAGATGCAATAGCTATCATGGGGGCGTTAAGATGGATCTACCGATTGAAATCGTTATGTTGGCCGCGGCCGCTATTTTATTCATTTTTCTGATCTTTCTTATCGTACTGTCGGTCAAGCTGAAGAATGTCAAGAAGAGACATGCTGCTCTATTGAACGGAACAACAGGAATGAATATTGAAGAGGTCGTCATCCAGCTTCAGGAGCAATTCAATACGTTGAAGGCAAGGAGCGATCAAGCGGATCAGGGCATCCAGTTCATTCGCGAGGATATGACCCGCATGAAGTCCCGTGTCGGCGTTTACCGGTTTAATGCTTTTGCCGAAAGCGGTAGCGATCTGAGCTTTGCCGTGGCCCTTGTCGACGACGAAGGAACGGGAGTCGTACTCAGCGGCATACATAACCGGGAGCAGACTTATGTCTACGCCAAACCGCTGGAGAAGGGGCAGTCCAAATATACCCTGTCGCCGGAAGAGAAAGAAGCGGTCAATCGATCTTCACTAAAGGAATAGGGGACCATCTCCGCTTCATATGAACGGCAGAGTGGATGGCTTTGGCGATGGTCTCAGCCATAGACATGACCAGACTAAGCCGGGTGTTCTGCAGGACAAAGTATTCCATAAAGCCGCCGACGTTGACGATGCCGGTCACGTGCATATTGCCAACAGGCGGCAGCTCCTTGTTGACGCCTGCACCCGGCTTAACGGGACCCTCGCCTAGCTGGATGCAGCCGACGCTAGTCAACTGTCCGAGGCAGGCATCGATAGCCATGATATAGGGATTATTGTAGTGCTGGTAGATGGTCGTAAGCGTATCATTCAGATTCATCGCATGTACGGGATGATCTAGGGTTCCGTACAGATGAATACCATTCAGCTCCATACGTCCTAGCTGGGAACCCACGAGCGGTCCAAGCGAATCGCCGGTGGAGCGGTCAGTGCCCACACAAACGATGACAATCGGCTGCTGAGCCGGGACATGCTGGATGAAGGAAAATAAAGCTTCAGCTAAGAGCTCGGTACAGTTGGCCTCGGAATGCATGATTTTAAGCGTTTGTGAGGCGGGAGCGGCGGGCTCTTTGGCTTTGGTCGAGGTTTCTTTCGAAAAAGGAAGCTTCATGTCAATTCCCTCCTTGGGGGATGAGGATGGGTAAGGCTAGTAACATTTGGCGAAATAGAATAGTACTAGTATACGAATCATAGAAACGTTTTATACACGATCCGATCAAGAAACTGAAAGCTTGCAAAACTTTTTCAAAGAATGGTTCAGTCTCATAGCGATGGGTGAAGAGGAGGAAGCGGAACCTATGCTCTTAATGGCCTTCGATTCGACCCAGCAGGCACTGCGGGCTGAGATGCTGCTGGAGTATGCGGATATTGAGAATGATATGTGCCCGACTCCCAAGGAAATTACGGCGGGCTGCGCATTATCCCTGGAATTTCCGGATGAAGCTCTGGAGGAAGTGAGAGAGATCGTCAGGACGGAGAACGTGGAAATCCGCGGGATTTTTCACAAAAAGGACGGGAAGTATGTTACGATGGAATAACGGGAGGGGAGCCGTATGTACAGGACTCAGCTTCCGCTTTTGACGGAAGTCAAAACGATCAAGGAATGGGAGCAAAGCTGGTTCACGGTCAGACAGAAGTTTGTGGGATATATTACCGACCCGGAGATCTGGGTAGGACTCCTGCTCGTCGTACTGAAAATTGCTCTGATCTACATTGTCGCACGGTTGTTGACCAAGATTGCTCAACGCGCGGTAGAGCAGCTGATCATTACCCGGGATAAAAATCCGTTAAAGCTGGATACACGCCGGACTAAGACAATCGGCAAGCTGATGGGAAATATTCTAACCTATGTGGTCAACTTCATTATGATTCTGATGATTTTGGGCCAGTTCAATATCAACTTGGGACCTTTGCTGGCTGGAGCTGGCGTAGTCGGACTGGCAATCGGCTTCGGAGCCCAGAGCTTGGTGAAAGATGTGATCACAGGGTTCTTTATCATATTTGAGGATCAATTCGCTGTGGGCGATGTCGTCCAGATCGGAACATTCAAAGGAACTGTGGAAGAGATCGGACTGCGGATTACCCGGGTGAGAAGCTGGACCGGAGAAATTTATATCATTCCGAACGGGACCATTACGCAAGTTACAAATTTTTCCATACATAATTCCTTAGCTGTTATTGATGTTCCTGTCAGCCGCGAATCCGATGTGGAGAAGGTCCGCAAGCTGCTGGAAGATACGATTAAAAAAGGATATGAAGAAAACAGCGATTTGGTGAAAGAACCGCAGGTGCTGGGGGTTCAGACGGTCGGAGGCTCCGAGATTACACTAAGGGTAACGGCGGAATGCAAGCCGAATACCTCAAGCAGCGTAACCCGTAAGCTCAATGACAAAATCCGTAAAGTGCTGCAGGAGCAGCAGATCGATATGCCTTAGCGTTTCCTGGCAGGTCAGGTAAGGAGGGAGCGGAAGCCGGTGGAGAGAAAACAGTATCAACTTGGTGATGTCGTACAGATGAAGAAGCCTCATCCTTGTGGCACCAATGAGATGGAGATTATCCGCATGGGCATGGATATTCGGATCAAGTGCGTCGGCTGCAAGCACAGCGTGCTGGTGCCCCGTGCCAAGTTCGAGAGCAAGCTGAAGAAGGTGCTCCGCTCGAATGCAGGAGCCGATTCGGAGGAAACGGGAACGGCTGAGAGTTAAGAAAAAGAAAACATGTATTCCCTCTTGCCAATCCCAGGGGATTTGTGTTAATATACTACTTGTCCCTTTTGGAAATGCGGAAAGGTACCCAAGAGGCCCAAGGGGGCTGACTCGAAATCAGCTAGGCGGCTCGCGCCGTGCGTGGGTTCGAATCCCACTCTTTCCGCCACTTATGAATACTACGCCAGTCATGGCGAAAACCGATCTCTTACGCGATATTGCGTAAGAGATTTTTTGTGTTGGTGTCGTTTATGCCCCTCTTAAGGGCAGTGCATGGGGCTCTGAAGGGCTGCGGTAGGGGCAAGGGTACGGGTCGTCAGGACAAAGGAGACCCAGTGGAAGGCCATAGCAGGCAGCATCACTTGCTGAGGCTCTAGAAGCCACTGCAGGGCTGTATACAAGCCTACTAGATGTCTAGTGGTGTAGAGGCCTTGAAAGGCTTAGACGAGTGTTTAGGTGGTCTCATGTCGGAGCGCAAGGTTCTGTGTGAGAAGAAATAGAATTGTGGGGAATCCAAGGGGAGGGAGAATCGGTCTGCCGATTGGATTTCTCCGGGGTTCGACTGGTTGAAAAAGGGTTCTGCAGCTGTGGATAAGTTGAAAGGGCGCTGCATCGATGAGCTTGTGGATAAGCAGAGTCTGATTCAAATCAAGTTATGAACATGTGGATATAGCATTCGCTTGAGTTGTGCATTTCGTTATCAACAGGTGTGTAAAACTGCCAGGCGAGCTGAACTATCCACGGGTAAGAAGAAAAGAGGGAGACGGTGCGACCCCTATCACTTAGAGAGCAGCAACTGGAGCTATAGAGGAAAGTAAGCCATCCTCGTTCATTCATCTTGCAGCTGAAACAGCTCCGGGGTGCCTTGCATGCCAATAGCCCCCGGAGAATGACCGCCAGATCGGCTGTCACTGCGGGAGCTGTATCATCCGGGGGAGTATAGGGACTGCTGGACAAGGAGCAGCGGACAGCATCGCTTATCTCGATGAGCTGCGGCTGCGGCGGTATACCGAGAACCGGTCCACGACGTAGCCGATCACCGTCCAGGATAAGGTAGTGAGCACGTACAGCAGCAGCGGGTTTACATTCGTATACGTAAAGATCGGGTAGAACCAAGCCGGTACACTGAGCGCGTAGAATACCATATAGATGGGATCGTATTCATGGCCAACATAATGAATCAGACACAGGGCTGCTCCGATCGCAGTAAACAGGGCCGTACATTTATAATTCATCAGGTGAACAGTCTCCTTTATAATTAGGTTAGGGGATGAACTGCCTTGAACTACCTCTTACTTCGCACTAGGGAGTTCCCCGTCCGCCTGTCGGTGCGTAGGCTGACGGGGAAAAGCCTTAGCCGCGGAACATGCGCTTCCACTTCCGGTTGTGATTGCTCGTATCCGGGAATGTGTCCCCCTTCTTGAGCTTCACGATTTGGGGGTTATTAATCCCCATATGGAACGCCGCTTCGCCGACTTCCATATATTCGCCGTCATTCGGCGCTTTGTCGCCGGGACGGAACTGGCTCCATTC
Organism: Paenibacillus filicis; assembly: GCF_038070315.1. Taxonomy (NCBI): domain Bacteria; kingdom Bacillati; phylum Bacillota; class Bacilli; order Caryophanales; family Paenibacillaceae; genus Paenibacillus; species Paenibacillus filicis. Next base: position 26,654 of record NZ_JBBPCC010000008.1, read on the forward strand.
ACCCATCACAGGTCACCTCCTGCTCGCAGATGTACCTATAGAGTGACCGATAGCGGGCACAGCCATGTAGGTGAATAACTGGTAACAATTCAACTTGATTTGGCAGGCGCAATCTGGTATAGTATTCAGGTGCGAGTTTTGACAAGTTTTTCAATCTCGCTCCTTGTTCCTGACGGTACAAGCCGGTCAGGGGCCATAGTCCAAAGGGAGGTGACAACATGCGCAAATATGAAGTGATGTACATCATCCGTCCTGATATCGAGCAAGAAGCGGTGCAGGCTACGGTAGAGAAGTTCCAAGGCATCATCAACAACGGTGGCGAAATTACCAAGCACGATGTTCTGGGTAAGCGCCGTCTTGCGTATGAGATCAACAAGTTCCGTGACGGTCATTATGTGTTGGTGCAATTCAACGCTAATAATGAAGTTATTACTGAGCTTGACCGTGTGATGAAGATTTCCGACGAAATCATTCGTTACCTGATCACGAAAGACGTAGCTTAATCAAACAGCGGTAATTGAGCAGACTGCAGGCAGTGATGCCAGCAGTGAATCCGGGAGGGAATGCGGATGTTGAATCGTGTGATTCTGATCGGAAGACTGACACGCGACCCTGAGCTGCGCTATACGCCTGCAGGAGTGGCTGTAACCCAGTTCACCCTCGCAGTAGACCGTCCTTTCTCTAATCAAGGCGGGCAGCGGGAAGCGGACTTCATCCCGGTCGTCACTTGGCGCCAACTGGCGGAGACTTGCGCGAATTATCTTCGCAAAGGTCGTCTGGCTGCTGTAGAAGGACGCATTCAAGTGCGTAACTATGACAACAATGAGGGCAAGCGCGTATACGTGACTGAGATCATTGCTGACAATGTGCGTTTTCTGGAATCGGCTAACAGCGGCAACCGTGAAGAAGGCGGTGCACCAAGTGGAGGCGGCGGTAATTACGGCGGCGGCAACAACAGCGGCAGTAATTATGGCGGTGGAAGCGGCGGAGGCAATGGCAACCGTGGCGGCTACGGCGGTGGACGCGATAACAATCAAGATCCGTTCCAGGACGACGGGCGACCGATCGATATTTCCGATGATGATCTGCCGTTCTAAGGAACGGTATGGAATGAATCTAACGTAGAAAGGATGGAGAACAATGGCATTTGAGAAAAGAGAACGTTCCGAAGACCGTGGCGAACGCGGCGAAAGAAAGTTCAGCGGACGTGGCAAAAAAGGCGGCAAGCGCCGTAAAGTTTGTTACTTCACTGTAAATAAAATCAAGCACATTGATTATAAAGACATCGAAACGTTGAAGAAGTTCATCAGCGAGCGCGGCAAGATTCTTCCGCGCCGTGTAACAGGAACTTCCGCTAAGTACCAACGCGCTCTGACGATCGCTATCAAGCGCTCCCGTCAAATCGCTTTGCTGCCTTACACAACGGAATAGGTCACAAAAAAGAAACAGGTCCGGGTTATCCCGCGAGCCTGTTTCTTTTTTTGTTGTCTGGTTGGCGGAGCGTTTCAGTTGACCTTGGCTCCGTAGGAGCGGGCCAGGGCAACGGCCTGTGCCGTATCCAGCCTTACACCCTTCAAGTCGAAGCTCTTGAAGTCCACCCCGTCCATTACAGCTCCCCGCAGATCCGCGCCCTGCAGACGGACCTTGGCCAGATGCGCCCGCGTCAGGTCAGCATCGCGCAGGTCGGCCTTGTCGAGCACGGCCTCGTACAGATCCGCCTCGGTGAAGCGGACGCCGCGCAGCGACTGCTTGGACCATGAGACCTGCCGCAAGTTCGTATACGACCAGTCGCCCCCGGCTAACGTAATGCCATCCATCGACGCCTCGGAGAAATCCGAGCCGACCATCTTGCATTCCTCGAATTTGGCTACGAAAAAATTAGCCCCGCGAAAGCGGCAGTTGGTGAAGGCCGAGCCTACATGCCAGGAGGCATTCAGGGCTGTGCCTGTAAAGTCGCATTCCTCGAAACGGCAGCCTGATGTCAGCAGCTCTTCCATGAAGGCGCTGCCGAAGCGGCACCGTAAGAACGTGGCGCCTCGCCACTCCTCCTCCTTGAATTGCCCGTGGCTGAAGTCCTTCTCCGTGTAGGTTTCATCATTGCGAATTAGCATGCCAGATCATCTCCCGCTCTCTCTCTGTATTCATTGTAAGGCCCCAGTAGTGGCGTTGGCAAACCCATCTCCAGAGTTTTTCAATAAGGGCAGGAACATGATATGATGGGGGAGCAGGAAGTTTTCGGCTTGTTCGGCTTGTTTGTATATAGAGAAAGGTTGGGAGTTTCTTGAACATCGCATTTTTTCTAGTTCCTAAGGATCAGGTGATTTATTTATCCCCTCATTCCACCATTAGACAGGCGCTGGAACGCATGGAGTACCACCGTTATTCGGCCGTTCCGCTGATCGACGATCACGGCAAGTACGCCGGAACGATCACTGAGGGCGACCTGCTCTGGAAGCTCAAGCGCTCCCCGGATATCGGCTTCGAGCATGCCCATAAGGTGCAGCTGAAGGACGTTCCCCAGCACATGGCCATCAAGCCGGTCCGGATTGACCAGCAGATGCAGGATCTGATTACGCTGGCTACTCGGCAGAACTATGTACCTGTGATCGACGACAGCGAGGTATTCATTGGCATCATCCGGCGCAGCGACATCATCGATTATTGCTTCAAGCTCTGGGAGTCCGAACAAAAGGCATAAGAATTGTGGTATACTGTTTGTTAAAGCGTCTTAAAGTGCCCGACGTAAGGAGAGAAGCGGCATGTCATTTATGGATAAGGATGTCGACTTGGCCAAGCGGGCCAAAATCATCGAATGGCTGAAGACGGAACTGGTCGACCAACTGGCACATCTGCTCAAGGGCATATGGGAAGGAAGCCATCATAAAATGATGGATGGGCTGGCCAGTCTGGTAGCTTGCTGCTATATCCTGGGCCGACGGCTGGGCATCTCGCTGAGCAGTTTGGATGACGCGGTGCTGGAGAAGATGCGGAAGCAGCGCGAGGACGGTCACCAGCTCGAAGAATGGTATGGAGATATATCCGCATTAGAAGATCACTTGCGTAAGAGGTGAAGGGCTTGCAAGAAACGCAGAAGCCGCGAATGCTCGTTTGGAGCATAGTTTACATTGTAACATTATTATCGCTTTTCCTGCCCCCAGTGATGCTGCTCACCATGTTTTTCTTATTGGTGCCGGTGCTGGTCATGTATGTGCGCCTTGGGACCAAAGCATTCTTGATTCATTACTTGGCCTGCCTGGCCATCGTATATGTACTCGTCTCGGCGCTGCTCGCAGGCTGGGTGGGGGCGCTGCTCGTGGCCATCTCGCTGTTCCTGTTGCCTCCTGTATTCCAGATGGGCAATCTGTATAAGAAAAGAGCCCCGGCACGTAACGTTATGACCGCCGGAGCCGTCACGCTCCTCTTGGAGCTGCTCGTGAGCCTGGTGGTCGCACAATTGTTCGGCTTGAATCCGATCAGCAAGTTCAAGTCGATGATCATCGAGTCCTTCAATATGTACTCGCCGCAAATGCGCAGCCTGATCGGCATCGATATCGACACGGTCGTTCAGCTGTCGGTTCAGATGCTGCCGCTGTACATGATCGTGTTCTCGATCCTGTATGCGGCGATCTCGCATACGCTGGCCAGAAGGTTCCTGGTGCGGGCGGGCGAATCGATCCCGTCCTTCCGTCAGGTGAAGGATTGGATGCTGCCGAAATCTTTTATCTGGATCTACGTGATTGCGCTGGTGCTGGAGATGTTCGCTAAGGATACCAAGTCCACGGTGTTCACGCTTGTGCTGAACCTGCTGCCGCTGCTAAGCACGGCCTTCGCGATCCAGGCGATCTCATTTCTGTTTTTCGTCGCTCATGCCAAGGGTTGGAACAAGACGCTGCCTATTATCGGTATCGTGCTCTTGATCGTCTTCCCGCCGGCCTTCTTCCTTCTGAGCCTGCTGGGGGTATTCGATGTGGCATTTCCTGTCCGCGAACGCATCAAGACCAAGGGATAGATCCATGATCCTGAACCTGCGCGAGTCTGCAAGATTGGAGCGAATGAAATGCCGAAGTTCTTGTTGAAGCGATGGCGCGGCTTGCATATGTATGGGCTGTTCGGCCTGCTGTTCGTACTGATTGTCACCTTGTCGGTCTTCGAATGGCGGCTTGGTATCGTTGCCCTGATCCTGTCCGGCGTGTTGCTTCTGCTCATGTACAGGGCCGAGCAGACGTTCCGTCAGGGCTTGACTGACTACCTAAGTACGCTGACGCTCCGCGTGAAGAAGGCGGGGAGCGACGCGATGCATGATCTGCCGCTTGGGATCGTGCTGTATAACGAGGAGAAAGCCATCGAATGGCATAATCCGTTCGTCGCCCGCATGTTCGGCAAAGACTCGCTGATCGGCGAATCGCTGCTGGAGCAATTCCCCGGCCTCAAGAACCGCAAGGAAAAGGAGCTTCGCGTAGAGATTACGCATGACGGCCATATCTACGAGGTTCAGCTCAAGCCGGAGGAGCGGCTGCTCTACATCTCCGATATGACGGATCTGAGGACGCTACAGGCGCAAGCCAGTGAAGAGCAGATTGCGATGGGGATCGTCATGATGGATAATCTCGACGAAGCGACTCAGGGGATGGACGATCAGACCCGCAGCATCATGATGGCCAAGGTGACCGGAGAGATTACGGAATGGGCGCAGAAGCATAACTTGTACTTGCGGCGCACCGCATCGGACCGCTATTTCCTGGTCATGAATCACAAGAGCCTGAAGCTGCTGGAGCAGTCGCGGTTCGAAATCCTCGACGAGGTCCGGGATATTACGATTGAGAACAAGCTGCCGATGACGCTTAGTATCGGGATAGCCTCGGGAACGGCATCGCTGCCGGAGCTCGGACACTGGGCACAGACGAGCTTGGATATGGCGCTGGGACGCGGCGGCGACCAGGCGGCCGTGAAGATGGGCGAGCGGCTGTCCTTCTACGGAGGACGCTCGAACGCGATCGAGAAGCGGACGCGGGTCCGGGCAAGGGTCATCTCTCACGCGCTGCGCGACCTGATCCGCGACAGCGACAATGTGCTGATCATGGGTCATAAGCTGCCGGATATGGATTCGGTAGGTGCGGCGATCGGTGTGCTCAAGATGACGCATGTCAGCAACAAGGAAGGCTATATCGTCATCGAGGGCATCAACCCGGCGATCCAGAAGCTGATGGAGGCCATCCATGAGGACGAGCGCCTGAACCGGTGGTTTATAACGCCGGAGCAGGCCCTGCAGATTACGACATCGCGGTCGCTCGTCGTGGTCGTCGATACGCACCGGGCTCCGATGACGAGCGAACCGAAGCTGCTGCAGCTGACCCAGCGCAGGGTCGTGATCGACCATCACCGGCGCAGCGAGGACTTTATCCATGACGCTACGCTTGTCTATATGGAGCCTTACGCTTCCTCGACCTGCGAGCTGGTTACGGAATTGCTGCCTTACTTTAACGACCGGATGACGATGGGTGTACTGGAGGCGACGACGCTGCTGGCCGGGATTGTGGTCGACACGCGGAGCTTCAGCCTGCGGACCGGAGCACGGACTTTCGAGGCCGCCTCGTATCTGCGGCGCAACGGAGCCGATTCGTCTCTGATCCAGCGGCTGCTCAAGGAAGATTTGGATCAATATATCAAGAAATCCGAGATTATCAAGAACGCCGTTGTCATCTTCGATCATGTTGCCCTGGCCGTGTCGGAGCCAGGACGTAAATACTCCCAGTTGAACATTGCGCAGGTAGCTGATACATTGTTAACGATGACTGGGATCATGGCTTCATTCGTCATTAGCGAGCGTCCGGACGGACTCATCGGGATTAGCGCTCGGTCGCTTGGACAGATGAATGTGCAGGTCGTGATGGAACGGATGGGCGGCGGCGGTCACTTGACCAATGCGGCCACACAGCTGGAGGGCACGGTAGCAGAAGCTACGCAGCGCCTGAAGCAAATATTGAATCAGATTCATGCTGAGGAGGGGCTTTTCGAATGAAGGTTATTTTCTTGAAGGATGTCAAGGGGCAAGGTAAGAAGGGTGAGGTTAAAGAAGTATCCGAAGGGTATGCAACGAACTTCCTGTTCAAGCAGAAGCTCGCTTCCCCGGCTAACGATTCGGCGGTTAAGGCGCTAGATAATCAGAAGAAAGCCGAAGACCGCAAGAAGGCTCAGGAGAAAGCGGACGCCGAAGACCTCGGACGCCGTGTATCGGAGCTGACAGTCCAACTGAAGGCGAAGTCGGGAACGGACGGACGATTGTTCGGCGCCGTGTCTAATAAGCAGGTCGCCGAGGGTCTGGAGAAGCTGGGGATCAAGGTCGACAAGCGCAAGATTGTGATGGACGACGCGATCCGTACGCTGGGCGTAACGGAAGTGGTCGTGAAGCTGCATCCGGAAGTTACCGCCAAGCTGAAGGTACAGGTAACGGAGGAGTAAGCCGTCTGCCGCGGATGTCCGCCTGATGAGGCGGACCGGCAATGGGCAGAGCTTGTCGATGGAAGAGACGGGAGCCGGTGCGGGATGTGCCGGTTCTTTGTCGTTAAGTGGCGGACGGGAAGAGGAACGGCGGCCTGACAGCCGTCCGCCGGCCCTCACAGACGGTTGTAGTCAGGAGAGCAAGGAACCGGGGGGAACGAACTCAAATGAACGAGAATTTGTTTATGGATCGCGTACCGCCACAGAATCTGGAGGCGGAGCAGGCGGTGCTCGGGGCGATATTGTTGGACGGAGACGCACTCGTTACGGCGATGGAGCGGATCACGGATGAGGATTTCTATCGCGGGGCCCACAAGCATATCTTCGAAGCGATGATCGAGATCGCCGAGGCCAATGAACCGGTCGATCTGATCACGCTGACCGCAAGACTGCAGAACAAGCAGCAGCTGGAGGAGATCGGCGGCATCACCTATTTATCCGAGCTGGCCAACGCCGTGCCTACCGCCGCCAATGTCGATTACTACGCGCAGATCGTCGAGGAGAAGTCGATGCTGCGGCGGCTTATCCGAGCAGCAACCCAGATCGTCTCGAACGGTTATGCCGGCGAGGATGAGGTCGGTACGCTGCTGAGCGATGCCGAAGCCCGCATCATGGAAATCTCCCAGGCGCGTTCTGGAGCCGGCTTCATCGCGATCCGCGACGTGCTGATGGAAGTGTTCGAGAAGGTCGAGATGCTCTTCAACCAGAAGGGCAGCACGACCGGAATCAAGTCCGGATTCTCGGATCTGGACAAGATGACCTCCGGCTTCCAGCGGTCCGATCTGATCATCGTGGCGGCACGTCCTTCCGTCGGGAAGACGGCGTTCGCACTGAATATCGCGCAGAACATCGGTGTGCGCGAGAAGGAAACCGTCGCGATCTTCTCGCTTGAGATGGGCGCGGCCCAGCTCGTACAGCGGATGATCTGTGCCGAGGCCAATGTCGATGCGGGCCGGATGCGTACGGGCTTCCTGGAGCCGGACGACTGGGAGAAGCTGACGATGGCGATCGGTTCCTTGTCTGAGGCCAATATCTATATCGACGATTCGCCTTCGGTGACGGTAGCCGATATCCGCGCCAAATGCCGGAGGCTCAAGAAGGAGAGAGGGCTCGGCATGATCCTGATCGATTATCTTCAGCTCATTCACGGGCGGGGCAAGGGCGATAACCGGCAGCAGGAGGTATCGGAAATCTCCCGTACGCTCAAGCAGATCGCCCGTGAGCTGGACGTGCCGGTCATCGCGCTCTCGCAGCTCAGCCGGGGTGTCGAGCAGCGGCAGGACAAGCGTCCGATGATGTCCGATCTTCGGGAATCCGGTTCGATCGAGCAGGATGCCGATATCGTAGCGTTCCTGTACCGGGACGATTACTATGATAAGGAATCGGAGAAGAAGAACATCATCGAGATCATCATCGCCAAGCAGCGGAACGGTCCGGTCGGCACCGTCGAGCTGGCATTCCTGAAGAACTTCAACAAGTTCGTCGGGCTCGACCGGACGCATCAGGAACCGGCGAGCTAGTCATAGATGGAGTGCAGCCTTAGTCCTCCCATGGGACTAAGGCTGTTTGTGCCGCAAGAGCAATATGCGGACCCGGATGTAGCGGAACTCCTTAATGTCAGAAGAATTGGCATGAGATGAACATTTTCCGAACATTGCTGAATAGGCTCGGACGATTGTTCGTTTTTATTGACTTTGCCCCCTGCTACTGCTACACTAGTCATGGTGTCATGCGCCTATAGGGCAGATCAATGGGTGGTTTCCACCTCGCGGGGGTAGTGCAAAATGTCAACGGTAGTAGTTGTCGGAACCCAATGGGGAGACGAAGGAAAAGGGAAGATTACCGATTTCCTGGCGGAGTCCGCAGATGTGGTAGCACGTTATCAAGGCGGTAACAATGCCGGGCATACGATTATTATTAACGACAAAAAATATAAGCTGACGATGGTTCCGTCAGGTATTTTTTATCATGACAAGATTTGCGTCATCGGCAACGGAATGGTTATTAATCCGGGTGCGTTGCTCGAAGAAATTCAATATATTCACGAAAACGGCTTTACCACCGATAACCTGAAAATCAGCGACCGTGCGCATGTGATCATGCCGTACCATCTGCTGCTGGACGGACTCGAGGAAGAGCGCAAGGGCGATAACAAGATCGGGACGACCCGCAAGGGGATTGGCCCGTGCTATATGGATAAAGCGGCACGCAACGGCATCCGGATCGCGGATCTGCTGGATGCGGAGGAATTTGAGCGCAAGGTGCGCCATCTCGTCGCCGAGAAGAATGTACTGATCGAGCAGGTATACGGCTCTAAGGGGCTGGATGCCGACTCGATTATTCAGGAATACCTCGGGTATGCGGAGCGTCTCCGCAAGTATGTCACCGATACGTCGGTCGTGCTCAACGATCAGATCGACGATGGCAAGAAGGTGCTGTTCGAGGGTGCGCAGGGCGTTATGCTGGATATCGACCAAGGTACGTATCCGTTCGTAACCTCCTCCAATCCGTCGGCCGGCGGCGTGTGCATCGGCTCGGGCGTAGGCCCGACAAAGATTCACCAGATCATCGGCGTAGCCAAGTCTTACACGACTCGTGTAGGCGACGGTCCGTTCCCTACGGAGCAGATCAATGAGACGGGCGATTGGATCCGCGAGCGCGGGCATGAGTATGGTACGGTCACGGGCCGTCCGCGTCGCGTCGGCTGGTTCGATAGCGTCGTGGTCCGCCATGCGCGCCGTGTCAGCGGCATCACGGGATTATCCTTGAACTCACTGGATGTATTGGCAGGGCTGGAGACGGTCAAGATCTGTACGTCCTACAAATACCGCGGCGAGATCATCGAGCATTACCCGGCTAGCCTCAAGATGCTGGCGGAATGCGAAGCGATCTATGAAGAGCTGCCGGGCTGGAGCGAGGACCTGACGAGCGTACGCAGCCTGGATGACCTGCCTGCGAATGCACGCCGCTATATCGAGCGCGTATCCGAGCTGACCGGTATCCCGATCGCGATCTTCTCGGTCGGCCGCAACCGTGAGCAAACGAATATCGTGAAGCCGATCTACTAATACTTTCTTTCTCATAAGATGGAGCGGGCCTTCGGGCGCCGTTCCTTTTTTCTTGTCTGCTCATCGGTTGGTTTCCCAGAAAAAGGTCAATACTAGGGAGGAGAAACTCGCGATAGGCAGGAAGAGGAGTTGAACAGTAGTGAGAGGATTGAAGTGGCTGGCGAAGCTTGCCATCAGCGCGGTGGTGACCGCGAGCTGTTGTGTGGCGTTTACATTCATGACTGTGAATACCTATGTGGATATGATTCTGGAGCAGTTCCATATCGAGCGTCCGGCTTCGGCCAAAATCGAATGGGCCCCCTTCCTAAGCCGCTTCGCAGACAGCTTGGTTCCGCCGGCGGGAATAGCCCCCGCTGCGTCCGGTGGCGCGGCAGGCTTGTCCGGCTCGGAGACGGGGAAGGATCGGGCGGTTGCGGCAAGCGGAACGCCCCAGTCGACCGAGACTGGATCGGGCAAGAGTAAGAACGACCCGGCCGATAGGCCTCAGACGGGGCAGACGGACCCGTACCGGGTACCGGAGGATGCGGTCGCGGTATGGAGCCGTCAGCCTTCGCAGAACGCGACACCGAATACGCCGTCTCCAAGCGATGAGGACAGGCGGGTCGTCGTATCGAGCGAGGACTTTACCAAGAAGAAGGAGCAGCTCTCCGAGCAGGCCAAGGGGAAGATCTTCTCCATGCTCGTATCACGAGTGCCGCAGGAGGACATGCAGAAGCTCTCACTGCTGATGGAAGACGGATTGACCGCCTCTGAGATGAAGGAAGCCGAGGAGATTCTGCAGAAGCATCTGAAGCCCGAGGAGTACCGCGATTTGCTCGCGATACTGGGAACGCCCTGAATGCGTCAACCGGCGCTTCAGGGCGTTCGTTTGTTTCCGGGCAGCATTCTCACAGCCATCCGCCGTAGCGGGAGATGGTATCCTCAGCCTGCCGGAGCCTTGAGGATTCGACGACGATCTGCAGCATATGAACCTCCGGGGCGGTCCCGGCAGCAGAAGCCTGCAGCGCGGCCGTCATGTCTGCGTCGCTATCCCCCGTCACCTCGGCTGCATCGCCTTTGACATTGACTGCCCCCTGCTCGCGGAGAGCCTGGGCAGCGTGCTCCAGATCCCGCTGATTGTCAAAATAGACCGTTAAGCTTTCCATTGCTTCCCTTCACACTCCTGCCACGTTTTTTTCTCATAGTGTGGTATAATATACAATTTTGTTGAAATAGGTAGAGACGATGTGGTAAATTTATTAAGACTACTTTAGATTCATGGTTATTGTCCCATTTTTAGGTCTTTTTATGTGCAGGTCGTACAGAACCCCCCCAGTTGCAGCCGATGCGGCGGATCTTCCGGTCCCGGGCTGCAGCATAGCGTGCTGCGGGCAGATTCCGCGAGTCGGAAGCTCAGAGGCTGCCTTGAAGGATAACAACGCTTGGCGCAAGATGGCGCCAGCGGGCTAGTGGCAGGTATCGATAGGTCGAATGCGGCAAAAAACGGCTTAAAAGGAGAATAAAATGACGGTATTCAACAAGGGAAAGGATCGGTTCAAGAGCCTATTGGACAAGCTTCGTGCCAAAGGGCCGGGTGATCGGTCAAACAGCTTGACTGAAAACTTCAGGACAGAATCCAGTGATGAGAAGAATGAAAAGGGCAGCTTCACGATGGTGGAGCGTGTCCGTCAACATAAATGGTTGTTCGGGAAATCAGCTGCAGCCTTCGGGCTGATGATCGCAGTGGTATGGAGCGGTCATCATTATGTGCAGGCCAGTATGGTGGATTATTATCAGGTCATCGCCAACGGCGAAGAGATCGGCATCGTCGCCGACCCGTCCAAGGTCGAGCAGTTCAAGCAGGACAAGCGTGCGGAGCTGTCCAAGGTGTCATCTGATGTTAGAGTTGTCGTGGTGGAGCCGAGGATCGAATTGAAGCATGAAAGGGCTTTCAATGAGCAGACGGATGATCAGGCGGTGCTGGAGCGGCTGAGCGGCTTCTTCAGCTCTTATCCGGTAGGCATCGAGCTTCTCGTCGATGGTAAGCCGATGGGCGTGCTGAAGGACGAGGCGTCCGCACAGCAGATGCTGGAGCAGCTCAAAGCCAACGCCGTGGCCGCTTTGTCCAAGAAGAAGGAGTCCGGCAAGGTAGGCATTCTATCGGCATCGGCTAAGGAAGCTCCGGTATCGACTGAGCTGTTGAAGGCGGACTTCGTCCAGCAGGTCGAGATGAAGGAGATCCGGATTGAGGTAGAAGATCTGACTACGCCGGAGCAGCTTCAGACGAAGCTGGAGACGGGCAATATCGCGCCGACGAAATATACAGTGCAGGAGGGTGACTGCGTATCCTGCATCGCCAAGAAGCTGGATATTCCGAAGCAGGTCATCTACCAGAATAACCCGACAGTTACGAACGATATGATCAAGGTGGGGCAGCAGCTCGACCTGACGGTGCTGCAGCCGACGGTCGCCGTGCGCACGGTGGAGAAGGTTGTAGAGAACCAGGAGATTCAATACGACACCGAGTACGTACAGGATGACAATATGCGTCTGGGTGTCACGGAGACGCTCAAGACGGGCAAGAACGGCTTGAAAACGGTCACCTTCGAGTTAACCAAGGTAGGCGGCCTGCTCGAGGAAGAAAAGATCCTGAACGAGAATATCGTCAATACGCCGGTGAAGGCCGTCATCAAGCGCGGAACCAAGGTCGTGAAGGGCGAAGGTACGGGTAAGTTCGCCTGGCCGGTCTCCTCGCCGAATATATCGAGTACGTTCGGCACGCGCTGGGGCGCATTCCACAAGGGGATCGACATTACCGGCAACAAGAGCATCACGGCTGCCGATAACGGCAAGGTTATAGCGGCCGGTACGAAGAGCGACTACGGCAATTATATCATTCTCGATCATCTCAATGGCTACACGACTCTGTACGGGCACTTGAGCAAGATTCTGACGACTAAGGGCGCCATCGTAGAGAAGGGCGAACAGATCGGCATTATGGGCAGCACAGGCGACTCGACCGGGGTGCATCTGCACTTCGAGGTGCGGACTAATGATACGCCGCAGAATCCTTTGAAATATCTGAACCGCTAATCAGACGGATCAAGCATAGAACGATATACAAATGGGGGCATGGAAGTCGCTGGGAATGCGGCTATTCCATGTCTCTTTTTGCATGAGGATATGGTAAACTAAATAGAATGAATAGGCTTTCGTTAGAGGGCTGGAGACAGGCGGGTGAGACGTGCCATGGCAAAAATATTAGTAGTCGACGACGAACAACCGATTGCGGATATCTTGAAGTTTAATTTGGAAAAAGAAGGCCATGAGGTCATTCTTGCCTATGACGGCGGGACGGCGGTCGAGCTGGCTTATTCGGAGAATCCGGATCTGATCCTACTCGATCTGATGCTGCCGGTCAAGGACGGGATGGATGTATGCCGGGAAGTGCGCGCTAAGCTGAATACGCCGATCATCATGCTGACGGCTAAGGATAATGAGATCGATAAGGTGCTCGGACTAGAGCTGGGGGCGGACGATTATGTCACGAAGCCGTTCGGCACGCGCGAGCTGCTGGCCCGGGTGAAGGCCCATCTGCGTAGGCAGCAGAAGTCATCGGCTCCAGCTGGCAGCGGAGCGGCGGCCGTGGAGGAGAAGGCGCCACAGGGTCTGCGCATCCAGACGCTGTTTATCGATACGGATATGTATGTGGTGTACAAGGACGGCAAGCCGCTCGATCTGACTCATCGCGAGTTCGAGCTGGTGCAGTATCTGGCCCGCAACAGCGGCAAGGTCATGACGCGCGAGCATCTGCTGCAGGCTGTCTGGGGTTTCGAATACTTCGGAGACGTGCGGACGGTGGACGTGACGATCCGCAGGCTGCGCGAGAAGCTGGAGGACGATCCGAGCCGCCCCGAGTATATCATCACCCGCCGGGGGCTCGGCTATATGATGCGGAATACGAAGAACGGCGCAGGCGGGTACTAACGTGAACGGACGGTGCTGCGGACGATGAAAAGCATTCGTTTTTTCCAGTCGATCCAGGCCAAGCTGATTATTATCTACCTCTTGATGATCATGATCGCGATGCAGCTGATCGCCGCTTACTTCACGCAGACGCTGGAGACCTCGCTGACCAAGGACTACATCGACAATATGAACCGGCAGGCCCGGCTCCTGGCCCAGTATGCGGAAACGTATCTGGTGGATCAGACCCAGGATACGCCCAAGGGCGGCGGGAATGAACGCGAGACGAAGCGTACCTATGCGGACCTCAATCAGGTCGTCAACAGCTTGTTCGCCCGTACACAGGCGGAGATTCAGGTCATCGACGGCAACGGGCTGGTCGTGACGACATCGCTGGAGACGAACAAGTCGGTTATCGGCAGCAAGAATACGCAGACGGAAGTGACTCGGGCGCTGCAGGGGATCAAGGAGAATCAGCGGACCTTCACTGACCCCGGCGGCATTCGCAAGCTGGTCATCGCCAAGCCGGTCGGCTCAGGCACGAAATATATCGGAGCCATCTACATCGTCGCTTCCATGGAAGAGGTCTACAACACGATGAACCGGATCAACCGCTTCTTCATTACTGGGACGCTGATTGCTCTCGCGATGACGGCGGTGCTGGGCGTCATGCTGTCGGCTACGATTACCAATCCGATCAAGGCACTGACCAAGCAGGCCGGACGGGTGGCGGAGGGACGGTTCGACGAGCAGGTCCGCATCATGGGCAAGGACGAGCTCGGTCAGCTCGGTCAGACGTTCAACTTCATGATGGAGCGGCTGCAGGAGGCGCTGACGCTCAATGAGGAGGAGAAGGAGAAGCTGGCTTCGATTCTCGCCAATATGAATGACGGTCTGATCGCCACGGACGATAACGGCCGGGTCATCGTGATCAACCGGCGTGCGAAGCAGCTGCTGAAGGTTAATGAGGATACGACGCTGGGCATGCCGCTGGCGGAGCTGCTAGGCTTCACGCCGGACATCGTACGGCAGCTCGAATCCAGCGAGGATCACTCGGCGCTGCTGCATTTTTTCCATGAGGAAGAGGATGATCCGCTGTTCGTGAGGGTGACGTACACGACGATTCACAGCAAGGGGCGGGGAGCGGCCGGGACGATCGCCGTGCTGCAGGATGTGACGGGCCAGGAGAAGCTGGAGCAATCCCGGCGCGAGTTCGTCGCCAACGTCTCGCATGAGCTGCGGACTCCGCTGACGACGATCAAGAGTTATCTGGAGGCGCTGGAGGACGGGGCGCTGGAGGAGCCGCAGCTCGCGGGCAAGTTCGTCGGTGTCGCGCATAACGAGACGGAGCGGATGATCCGGCTGGTGAACGACCTGCTGCAGCTGTCCAGGCTGGATTCGAGACGTGTCACGATTGCTAAGGAGAAGACTGAGGTAGCCGAGATGCTGGACGAGGTGGCGGACCGCTTCTCGTTCCAGCTGGAGCAGCGGAATATTGCGGTCGAGGTGACAGTCGAGCCCGGCGTGCGGAGTATTATGCTCGACCGGGACCGGATCGACCAGGTGCTGGACAACCTCGTGTCCAACTCGATCAAGTATACGCCGGAGGGCGGCCACATCAAGATTCATGCAGGCAGCCCGGATACGGCTAGACTCGAAATATCCGTGCAGGATGACGGGATCGGGATTCCGCGCAAGGATCTGTCCCGTATCTTCGAGCGGTTCTACCGCGTAGATAAAGCCCGTTCCCGCGCGATGGGCGGTACAGGCCTGGGACTATCGATTGCCCGGGAAATAGTAAAAGCGCATGGCGGCTCTATTCAATTGGATTCCGAGCTCGGGCAGGGAACGAAGGTTACGTTCACGCTCCCTTACCACCAGGAGGAGGTCGTCCTATGATGGAGAAGCTGAAGACGGTGGCGCTGGCGCTGCTGGTGATGCTCAGTTTGCTACAAAGCTACATGCTGTCATACAGCTATCCTCAGCCGGAGCAGCCTGTCACAGAAGCGGAGTATGTGAAGACGGAGATGCTGGGCTCTCAGGCAACGCTTGATGAGATGCTGTTCCCCGATCAGATCGTCGTCCATCTGGGCAACCAGCAGCATACGGTGCTGTACCCGCTGGATAGGCAGTATACGGAAATCGTCAATACCGTTAAGCAGCGGAACATGGAGGGACTTCGCAAGAACAGTGTCAGCGCACTAGGCATCAACTGGGAGGATGTGCGCATGAAGCGGCCCGGAGTGGAGGTTCGCTTCCGGGACGGGCTGCCCCTTAGCGTGCTGAAGCGGATCATGCAGATCAAGGGCGATGTGCCGGTCGATAATGACGTCATTACCCGGATCTGGATCTTCGCCCAGACCGATCATGAGGTGCGGACGATTCTGTTCACGGATACGTCGAATGTCGTCTATGAGGTGACCAAGGCGGACTATACGACGAAGGATATCGAGGAACGATTCGTCGGGCCGGTGGGCACTCAACATATCCCTTACAAGCTGTTCCAGTCGGATATCTACCTGCCTCAGAAGCCGTTCCCGATGATGGCTTATACGATGGGCGTCTCGCAGCTTACAGTCGATCAGCTCAAGCGGACTTTTTTCGTCGATCCGGCGGTGACGCGGAATCTGACGGAGCGCGACGGCTCGGAGATCTATACGGACTCCAAGCGGGGGCTGCAGCTGAAGAATGAGCAGCACTGGATGACGTACTCGGACCCGGTCGCACCGGCGACGGATAACCGGATCGACTATCTGGGCGGGCTGCTGACGGCTGTGCAGTTTATTAACCAGCATGGCGGCTGGAACGGCAGCTATGGGGTGCAGCGAGTGCCGGAGAGGTTCCTGCCGGGCAGTCAGGCGTACGTGTTCCGGCAGTACTTCGGCTCCTTCCCGGTCATTAATCCGCGCCATGAAAATATCGGCTTTATGAAAATTACGCTGCAGAAGGATATCGTATCCGGCTATGAACGTTCCACGGTATCTCTGGAGCCCA
Organism: Paenibacillus filicis; assembly: GCF_038070315.1. Classification (NCBI taxonomy): domain Bacteria; kingdom Bacillati; phylum Bacillota; class Bacilli; order Caryophanales; family Paenibacillaceae; genus Paenibacillus; species Paenibacillus filicis. The sequence continues at coordinate 43,159 of NZ_JBBPCC010000008.1, forward strand.
AAACGATGACGTCCAAGGACGGCTCGCTGGCAGGCGGAGAAATCCTCGACGCGAAGCTGGAGCAGTACAAGAAGAAGTCGCAGATCGTCTCGCTGTTCCCGGCATACCGTCCGGTGATTACGGACAAGGCGTACGATCTGGTGCCGATGTGGGCGGTAGAGCTATACACGGGGGAGTATGAATTTCTGGAGTAGCGAGAGTCGTCAAGAGAAGGAGGGACGCCGATGGACTGGGGACGGGCCAAAACAATTCTAATACTGTCCTTTCTTCTGCTGAATATCATTCTGGCGGTCCAACTGGGCTCGAGCCGCTCGGATCTGCTCAATGACTTCGGCACGAATCCCGAGTCTCAGGCTCAGGAAGAGCTGCAGCGGCTGATGAAGCTGAACAATATTCAGATTCCGTCGGATATTCCGAAGGAGACGCCCAAGCTGAAGGAAATCGTCGTCAAGTTCGACGAGCGCTCCAATCCGGACAAGGCGATGGCGCTGTCCTCGCCGTTCAAGTTCGACCCGCTGATCAACAAGGGGACGTTCAAGGATATGCTCGCGAGGACGGGGATTCCGTATACCGAGTCGTACCAGTTCGATCCCGTCGCCAGCCGCAGCGGAGCTTATGTGTTCCATCAGCTCTTCGGCCAGCTGCCGATGTTCGAGGTGCAGCTGGAGCTGCTCGAGAAGGACGGCATCGTCACTTCGTATAAGCAGGGCTATGTAGAGGTTCAGTCGGAGGGCGTCCAGAAGGAACAGACGGTCATCTCGCCGTATATCGTGCTGGCGAGCCTGATCGAGAATTATTTACCTCCGGGCTCGGTCATTACGGGCGTAAGGCTAGGCTATCACGGTCAGGTGTACAACTCGCAGACGATGTATATGGTGCCATCGTGGCGCGTGTCGCTGAACAATGGCGATCCGTACTTCATCCACGCGATCAACGGAGCGGTGGAAGCTCCGCAGAACAAGCGGCCTTGATGCTTCTTGGAGGCTAAGTGTATGGTATTGGGCAAGGATCATCCGGCTGTTGGGCGGATAAGCAATTCAGGTAGAGTAGGAGAACAAGATGGGGATAAAATTTACAGTACTAGGAAGCGGCTCGACGGGAAATGCGACGGTCGTCGCAACCGATGATGGCAAGGTGCTGATCGACGCAGGCCTGAGCGCCAAGAAGGTGGAGCAGCTGCTGGGGGAGCGGGACATGTCGCTCAAGGAGATCGACGCGATTGTGATCACCCACGAGCACGCCGATCACATCAAGGGACTGGGAGCGATCGCCCGCAAGTATGACCTGCCGATCTACGCCAATGAGAAGACCTGGGAAGCACTGGAGAAGCACGTGGGAGAGATTGCCGATGCCAACCGGTGTGTGATGCAGACGGGTGAGGTGCGGGAGTTCGGCTCGCTGCAGGTGGAGTCGTACGGCATCTCCCACGATGCGGCGGAGCCGGTCGGCTACTGCTTCTACCATGAGGACCAGAAGCTGAGCGTAGCGACGGACCTGGGCTATATGAGCTCCAAGGTGAAGGAGAAGGTGCGCGACAGCGATGTGCTGGTGCTGGAGTCCAATCACGATATCGACATGCTGCGCGTCGGCCGTTACCCGTGGAACATCAAGCGCCGCATCCTAAGCGATGTGGGCCATCTCTCCAACGAAGCAGCCGGAGAAGCGATGCTCGATGTCGTCACGGAACGAACGAAGCGCGTGTACCTCGCGCACCTGAGCCGGGACCATAATCTGATGGATTTGGCCAGGCTGACCGTGAATAATGTAGTAGAAGACCGGCTCGCTGCGGATGATCACCGGGCGAAGCTGATGGATACGTACCATGACCGGTCGACAGCCTGGGACCGGCTGGGCGAGGAGTAGACGGTTGTCGGCTGTTTAGCTTAGCCTTAGCCGCCAAGGTCGGTGCTGGCGCTGCCCTCGGGTGTGAGTCCGGTGGCGTAGTCTGCGGCGTCGAGCTGCTCCAGCAGCCTGGCCTTATCGGTCAGCTCCTGCATCGTCAGGATGCCCTTCTCCTGCAGCAGCTCCAGTAGGGCGCTCAGCAGCAGGGTGCTGCGGTATTGATGCTCCTGCAGATCGGCGAGCTTGGCGATCCAGGCGATTTCGTCGAGATGCGAATGAATACGGTTGGCGGACATCGAATCATCCTTTCTTTCTACCTGTAAGAAACGGGGGTATGATTCTATTCTAGTCCGGTTTGTCTTCATCTATTCCTTTATTTTTAGTTTCGGAGATTCGTAGAGTTCGGTATCGGTGTATGATGGGTGAATATAGGAAGACAACCATTAACGGACGAGTCGCTTGGTGACAGGCGCCGTACAAGGGGGCAGCGGCGGTGAGTTTATTTGATGACGATTTCTATTCGACGAAAATGTCCCCCAGGGAAGCATGGCGTCTTCCGAAACGCGGACCGTTCGGTCTAGGGAAGCTGCCGCGGTGGGCTGTGCCTGCAGGCGGCGGTGCGCTCGCAGTTATCGTGCTGCTCGCACTGTACAGCGGCGGTGTGGGTGCCGGTGCGGCGCCGGAAGCGGTGCCAGCTATGGCTGGCTGGTCTGCAGGAGCCGGGGGAAGCGGCCCAGGTAAGGCCGGCGCATCCAGCTTCCCGGCAGCAGGCGCGAGCTCAGGGGCCGGGGAGAAGCAGATGAGCGATACGGTCGTAGGTGCAGCCGCTAAGGTGTGGCCTGCGGTCGTGAGCATCCTCGGCAGCGGCGTAGCCGGAGCGGAAGGCGGCAAGGGGCCGGCATCCGGCCAGGGACCGATGGGGATGGGCTCTGGCGTTATGTTCTCCCGCTCGGGCGATAAGGTCAGGATCGTGACGAATAATCATGTCGTCGAAGGCTTCAGCCAGTTGGACGTGATCATGCTGACGGGTGAGAAGCGCAAGGCGACTCTGCTCGGACGGGATCAGATCACGGATCTCGCCGTGCTGGAGATCGACGGAAGCGGGATCAAGCAGCTGGCGGAATTCGGCGATTCGGATTCACTCCAGCCCGGCGAGACCGCGATCGCGGTCGGCAACCCGCTAGGCGTAGGCTTTGCCCCGACGGTGACCAAGGGGATTATCAGCTGGCCTAAGCAGACGATCCCGGTCGCGCTCGGCCGCGAGGGTGAGCTGGACTGGGAGATGGAGGTCATCCAGACGGATGCAGCCATTAACCACGGCAATAGCGGCGGGGCTCTTCTCAACCTGGATGGCAAGGTGGTCGGGATCAATACGCTGAAGGTCGCAGGCTCCGGCGTGGAGGGTCTCGGCTTCGCGATCCCGATCAACCAGGCCAAGTCGGTGATCGAGCTGCTGATCAAGGATCATAAGGTCAAGCGCCCGTATATCGGCGTCGTCACGCAGAATCTCCAGGCCTTCAAGGGCGTCGATGAGCTGAAGCTGCCTCAGGACGTCAAGCAGGGTGTCCTGGTCATCGAGGCGTCGGGACCGGCCAAATCCGCAGGTCTTAAGGGAAGCGACGTTATCGTGGAGCTGGATGGCAAGGCCGTAGACAGCACACTGTCGCTGCGCAAGTATATTTATGGCGCCAAGAAGATCGGCGACAAGCTGGCGATCACGTATTACCGAGCTGGAAAGAAGCAAACGGTAACTGTGACGCTGGAGGAGCTGAAGGACCGCTAAGTGGCAGATCCTGCTGTCGTCCAGAGCCCCAGCCGGTAGGGCTACGGCGGCAGGGAAATGAACCATTTGGAGGTTGTGAGTTGGACCCTATTGGGTTAAACTAGAAGGACGGCATACGGTAACAAACCGATGCCCGGCAGGTGCAAGGATGACCTTGTTAACGCGGGGTATCCGCCTGTATGAGCGAAAAGGGAAGAGAAAAAGGGGTCTCGTTTATGCACGTAGTTTGTAAAGAGCACTTGGAATTGGCCATCGATATGTTCGTCGACGAATATGAGGATGCGCCGGACATCGTGGATCTGCAGCAGGTTACATTCAGCGATTGGACGCCGCCGGAGCACTGCGAGCGGTGCAAGGAAGCGGGAAGATTTCTGGTCGTATAATAGGGAAACCGGGGGAGAGGGTCGGAAGCGGCCTTCTTTTTTGTTTATAGATAGATGTAGATGGTAGATTAAATTGTTGCACGTGGAACTATTTGGAAATGTGAAAGCGAGGACAAGCACTAGTGAATATTCAGATCGTCTCTGTTGGAAAGTTGAAGGAATCCTATCTCGTGCAAGGCATCGCCGAGTACACCAAGCGCCTGGGCCCCTACGCCAAGCTGCAGCTCGTCGAGGTGCCCGATGAGCGGGCACCCGAATCCATGAGCGCCGCCGAGGAGGCGCAGGTCAAGCAGCGCGAGGGCGAGCGCATACTCGGCCACGTGCGTAGCGATGCCTTCGTCGTGGCGCTCGCCATCGACGGCCGCCAGCTCTCCAGCGAGGACCTGGCGCGGCAGCTCCAGGATCTGGCCACGTACGGGCGCAGCCATGTGGCCTTCGTCATCGGCGGCTCGCTGGGGCTCGCCCCAGAGGTGCTGTCGCGTGCCGACCTGAAGCTATCGTTCGGGCGGATGACGCTGCCGCATCAGCTGATGCGGCTGGTGCTGGTGGAGCAGGTGTATCGGGCGTTTAAGATTATGCGGGGGGAACCGTATCATAAGTAAGCACAAAGTCATCATTTTGGAGAGAAGCATCAAAGAATAATTCGATTTCTTTAATGCTTCTTTCTGATGGGGAGTTACCGAGATTAACACTTATCGTTTTGATTACAGAATGCAATATTTCCTTTTGCTTATCGGGCTGTGAGCCAAGAATGGAACTCCTATGAGGAATTCTATAAATGGTCGATGCAGAATGGTTATTCTGAGGATATGAGCCTAGACCGTATTGATAACGATGCAGGATATTCTCCAGATAATTGCCGATGGACGGATAGAGAAACACAGGACAACAACAGGCGTACTAATATCAAAACTACACTCAACGGAGAAGAACTTACTTTGATGCAAATTTCAAAGAAGTATAAAGTACCTTACGAAACTATAAGGGGTCGTTTTTGGCAAGGGAAAAGGGACATTGAGTTAATCTGTTAATCAGACGGAGCGGGATAATACCCGCTCCACTATTACCATTAAATGTGTACATATTGTGAACTTTTGTTGTTATGGTTGCAAAAGGGGTTTCAAAAGGCTGATTGCTATGGAACTAGTTGGGCGGTGGGGGAGGGTAGTATATATAGTATATATAAGTACATATACTGAGCCTTCTTTGAAGCTAAGTAACACTTAATATATTCTCCTAAAGTAGAGCATGTATGGTATTAAGTCGATAAATTATAAAGTCAGGGAAGGTCATCAATCGGATTGGATTGAAATTAAAGGTGGCACTGATGGAGCAAATGCGCACAACAGGCTAGGTGAAGCTGAAAAGAGTCATCAGAAAGCAAAGGACCAAGGTTTTCGTGAATGTTGGACATTGTTGGGCGGGATGGTTGACGCAAAGCTAGCTGCAACTGAATCTCCAACTACTGATGAATTTTTTCAAATTGCTTTGCTTAATGACGATGCTTCTGAAGAGTACCAAAGATTTAGGGAGCATATTGTTGCACTGGTCGGCATAGTGGATGAATAGTATAAAGTGAGAACTAAATAATTTAATTAAGAACACATGTTTCCATAAATGATTGACAATTAGATTGGGTATGATAAAATTAAGTACGGTGTGACAAATTTCGAAACAGGAGGTGTATCCGAAATGGTTATTAGTGCGACTGATGCAGCAAAATGGTTCCTTCAAAACAATCTAGATGTTCCTAGAAACACTTTTGATGGAAACATGAAGTTGCAAAAGATGTTGTACTTTTCGCAACTTATTCATCTTGCGAAAAACGGGGAACCACTGTTCGGAGAAAACATCTTAGCATTCAAAAATGGTTCTGTAGTTGAAGAAGTGCGACAGGCTTATCAATATCAACATTATGAATTGCTTGCAGCGGCAAGACAACAAAGTGTTGATTATACTCCCGAACAGCTTGAAACCTTTAGAATTGCAGAGAATATTTATGGGCAATTAAGCGCCAAAAAACTTTCGGAAATCAATCATATGCATCAGTCTTGGATAAGTGCGTTTGAAAATTCGCAAGAAGGAAGATTTTACAATAAAGAAAAAAGCATTATGCCTCTCGAAGGATTACTCGTTAATGAAGTTCCAATGACCAAAGAAATGTTAAACACATATTCTAACTATACATTTAGTGACAAATATGAGGTTGTAAATGGGATCAAGTTTTATTATAATCCCGAAGAAATCGCACTAACAGCAGATGTCATGGCGCTACTTGAATCGTTTAACGGGCCTGATTCAGCGTACAGCGTATATAGAGACGAAACAGCAGGAATAGTTATTTACTGATGACTATTCAAGCTAGGCAGGCTCTTTTATTAAAATCCTTTTTTGCACGAGGAGCCGAGTGTTCTTATCCCCGCCCGTTTATTGTTATTGAGAACACCGGCTCTGTTATTCGTGCAATAAATGTCTCATCTATAGAGCCATCCAAGTTACATAAATTAGGTTTCCCCTCTAACAAGGAAATACCCAACTGTATTCCTCCACTAGGGAAGCCCAGTTTTGCTCAGCTTGACGAGATTTATGAATTTGAAATCTTTGATGGGTTCGAAAAAGCAATCTTGGCTGGCGGAAGACAGTTAAATCAAACTTCATTTGATAACTTATTGGAGCAACAGTCTGTTTACGGCAGAACTAATACAATACTTACATGTTCGGTTCCTGTTCAAGAGATAAAATCGAGAAACCCACATTTATGAGAAAAAACGCTGGCTCTTTGAAGTCAGCGTTTTTTTGCCTTGATTCTCCTGAGAGAATGGGTACCTATATTGAAAAATATACAATGTACTGCTGATACTTGTGCTTAGGTATTGTGCGGTGAACCCTACCATAAGTGACGGCGAAAAGTTTCCTTGGTGGGACGCTTGGGAATGTTATAGGCGTGTGATATAAAGGAATTTACTGAACCTATGAGACCTTGAGTTTCAGAGGCGTTTTAGTTCTTTCTGACTGGAAAATAACCTATTATTTTCTATATTGTGGTACGGATGATCTTCCAATGCCTCTCTTGCTACTTGCTGCGCGTAGGAATACCGAGCGAGCGCCCAATTTGTCCTGCGTTAAACATGTTGAAGCGAAGCTTTAGCTCCGTGTTGACTTGAACTCCTTATAACAATGTTGCATCAGGGCAGCAAAATCAACCATCCGATGGGGTGTACTTCTCCACGTCCGGCTCGAATGCCGCTCCACTCGCCAGGTCCAGTTCCACGTGGGTGGTTCCGCGATCGTCGGTCAGCACGATCATTCGCGACCCCACGGCGGGAACGCGATCGGCGCTGGTGCGCATATGTGCTGAGACGACACGAGGAGCACCGTCAACGATATAATTTACCTCAACCGTGAACAGCGGCAAATTAAAGAGCCAACGGTTAGTAAAATTCAACGCGCTCAACGTCCCGGTGCATGACAAACCCTCCACGCGGAGTCGCTCGATGTCCGCCTGACGCCGCCGGGCGTGGGCGATAGAGCCGGGCAACCGCAGGAGCGCGATAGCGGCCCAGAGGGCGAAGCTAGCTCCGACGACGGCGCCGAGCTCTGGCGGGATTGTCGGCGATGTCGCTATGGCCTTGAGATCAAAGGGGCGCGACAGGTCGCTTGTCAGCGTCCAGAGCAGGAGGACTCCCGAGACTGCTGCGAGCCCTCCTGCTACCGATAGCGTCGCGAACAGGCCGGCCACCCTGTTCTGTCCGAACTGCTCAATCGATAGCGAGTACACTCCGCCGGTCGTACCGATCGCGACGAACAGCAGCAAAACGGCGACGCCCACTGTGACCGGATGACCGAGGAGCATGCTGATCGCCGGTGTCGGCGCCATGCCGAACAGTGCGCCGAACGGCACAGAGCCTGTCAGCGCCCACAGTGCAGCGGCTGTAAGCAGCCACGGCATCAGCGGAGCCGCGCGTCCGACGCTATGTCCCGGCCGGAGCATAGTCATCCGTCCGTTCTTATCCGTGGTGGAGAACAGCGGCAGCGTCTCGATATGTTCTTGCTGCCCGTGCTTCTGCTTACCCTCCGCAGCATCCCTCATTGGCATCGCCCTCCCGAGGAAGATACTCGCACCCTGAGCGGCGGAGGGGGATTCCCTGCGACGCAGCCGGGACGATCAACTATAAAATGAAGGAGCTTCTTCCCTGTTTCTTCCTCATTAATGAACGTTTTTTTGTAGGTGCTATGATATTCTAGGTGCCTTAATAGAAAGTTCAACTTCCTATTATCTTTGTACTCAGCCATACACATCTTCACCCCCAATATTTCTTATCTATATTTTACCACTATAAGGTTGCCCGCTGTAAGTACCCCCAAGTCGACATGCATTTCATTATGGCGTGAGCAACTAACAGATTCTATAGTTGAACGAAACAAGCAGATCCCCGGAGCAGCTGTTCCTTTCGCATTTTTGCCGATCGTATCGTTAAATTGAACCGTACCATAAGTGACTGGGAAAATTCTTTCCGCTTGGTCTTTCAGCTATTGTTTCACCTCCTCGTCATGCGCTCCGGTCTGCGTGAAGCAGGTAGTCGTTGTCTTACAGTACCGTGACTTTGTACGCTTGGAGTCTTCCGCCAACGTCGAGTAACTCAACGTACTCGGGGTAACTTCCCAGAAGTCCTTCGCTTTTGCGTTTTTAGCCCGACGTTACCGAATTCGCGGACGTTGTCTCCCATTTCGAGAACGACAATATAGCCGTTCCAGCCCAATGAAACTCGATCCTATCTTCGGTCTCCAGTTAGTCCCTTGGTTGCAGAAAGTAGTGCTCGACCTGGTCAAGGAGTGCCGCCGGAAGTACTCTGGCGGGGCGCAGGCCGTGCAAGTGCTGTATCGGCTGTTGACCTAATATAAAAGCGGGTGAGGCAACTCCGGAGCGTCTCTTCCAGAGTTGCCTCGATAAATAATATTCCGCTTGAAAACGGGAGGAGGAATGGAATAAGGAGACCGGCAAAAGTTTTGAGAATTTGATTCACGTACAATCTCATAAGCACGATCAGAACATGTCAGCCGTTTGTCTGTTCAACGGATCTTCTTTCCTTCCGTTGCCTCCGTCTGAGCATTACGGACACATACCCAATTCCGATCAAAAATACCGTTGTGGTGACGATGCTGCCCTCCAAGCCGAATGCCCCGCCCGTCAGCCAATCCGGTCCGGCGAGTTGGAAATGGAACAAATGCCCACCCTCTGCCGCGCTGCCACCGACTTCCGCCCCGTAGATGTTGCCTAAAGCCCAGTTCCATAACGCGTGCCAGGCACAAGCTCCCCAAAGCGATCCTTCCGCGATGCGATAGAACGCAAGAAATAACCTGAACAGAAATAGATTGCAGAGAACCAAAGGTATGGCAAAATTTGGCTTAACCGCTCAAGGGGCAGATTTTGTTACGCTAACGAACAAGATACTTTGCTCAAAGATACGAAGCTGATCGATTAGTTTCCTATCGGGATAATTCAATACAGCTGTAAGCTCAAAACAGAGCCTGCAGCCGTTGTCGCGCTCATGTTCAGAATCTGTCTAGATTTCCAGCATATAATGATAGCAAACGATCTTGGGAGGGATAGAATTGCAATCATTTAAAAAGTATGTGGCCGAATTCATCGGCACGTTCGTGCTCGTTCTGTTCGGCTGCGGAAGCGCAGCCACGGCGGGGGGCGAGCTGGGGTATCTGGGCATCGCAATGGCTTTCGGCCTGTCGATCGTGGCGCTCGCCTACGCGATCGGCCCGATTTCCGGCTGTCACGTCAATCCTGCCGTATCGCTCGCCATGCTTGTCAGCCGGAAGCTTTCTGCCAAAGATTTCGTCGGCTACGTCGTCGCCCAGGTCGCCGGTGCTGTCGCAGGCTCGGCGCTGCTATACGCGATCATCGACTCGACGGGCAAGGCGGTGACAAGCCTCGGTCAGAACGGTTTCGGCGAAGGCTACGGCATCGGCATTACGGCGTTGATGGCCTTTGTGGCGGAGATTGTCTTGACGTTCGTTTTCGTCTACGCCATTCTCGGCGTGACCTCGGAGTCCAGCAACGGTAGAGTCGCCGGGCTGGTCATCGGCTTGACGCTCGCGTTCGTACATATTCTCGGCATCGGCTTGACGGGGACTTCGGTCAATCCGGCGAGAAGTTTCGGACCGGCGATCCTGCTCGGGGGGGAAGCATGGTCCGAGCTGTGGGTTTTCGTCACGGCTCCGTTCCTCGGGGCACTGCTGGCGGTGGCCGCTTACCGGCTGCTGAACGTTCGCAAAGCCTAGCGATTCGCCGAAAGGTAGACGCCGCGCTACCCAAGCTGCTGCATCTACCGCTTGCAGCGGGACGCAGGCTGCCGGGCTCGGCGCTTAAGCTGGTTTTTGAATAGTAATTATCTTAATTGCACTAAGTCAGACAGCGGCAGTCTAGAACTTTGAAATCTTTATTTTCCCTAAACACGGGCCACTGCCGCGATTCCGGGCTGTGGCTCGATTTTTTTCATCTGTATTCAGGCAAAGTGTCCTTAATTCTTGTCAAGATTTTGTGCATGGTATAAAGGCTTTGGCTTCTTTATAAGCAGAGAAAGGGTGGCGATTACGCGCCGCAGAGCATTTTTCGCCGATAGACCCGTTAAGCTGAACCTTATCATAAGTGACGGCGAAAAATTAGGTTGTCAAGAAGGGGGGAGAGACCCGTAGGAGTAATGGAGGAAGATGCTATAGAGATATGTTTGTCTTCCATTAAGGAGAATAGAGCGATGAAAGATTTAGTTAAGAATATTATTTATTCAGCTATTAGAAATCTTTTTGAAAACAACAATGACTTCTTCGCTTTTTCAAGTGAGACAAATATGACGGAATGGAATCTAAGTCATCATTTAGCAATTGAGTTGATAGAAAAATTTATCAAGAATTAGGCACTACAAAAAATTTTCATCATATATAGGTGATATCTGTTCGGATTTGATGAGGAGGATATCATGCAACCTATGTTACCTATAGAAAAATATTTTGGGCAGTTTGAACGGGTGCATGCTTTTTATGGAGCTATGCCTACAGGTGTCAGCGTTTCCGAAACCGGTCGTATTTTTGTTTGCTTTCCGAAATGGGGAGACGACGTTCAATTTACTGTGGCGGAAATTGTTGAGGGTGAATTGCAGCCTTATCCCAGGTTAGAAACCAATTTGGTTAATACCGGAAATATTACGATGTCTTTCGTCAGTGTCCAAAGTATCGTTGCTGATGGAAGAGGAACACTTTGGGTACTGGATACAGGGGCACCAAATTTTTCTGAACCTATTCAAGGGGGAGCAAAATTAGTTGCTGTTGATTTAAGCACGAATACAATAAGGAGAGTATACACCTTTACAGAAGATGTTGTCTTGCCAACAACTTATCTGAATGATGTCCGTTTGGATTTTCGGGTTGGAAGAGCAGGCTATGCATATATAACGGATTCTTCTTCCAGAGGGCCAGGTGCTATTATCGTCGTAGATTTAGAAAATGGGAACGCGTTTAGGCGGTTAAATGGGGCCATATCAACTTCACCTGATCCCTATTTTTTACCGAAAGTAGAAGGTCAAATTTTGATGAATCGAAACCCGGACGGCTCGACTTTCCCATTTAGATTGGCTTCCGATAGTTTAGCGATTTCTCCTGATGGAAAGGTTTTATTTTATGCTCCGTTAACCAGCCGTCAGCTGTTCTCGATCTCAACAAAAGCCCTAAGAGACAGAAGGATACAGGACATGGATTTATCCCAATATGTGCAGTATTGGGGGGAAAAAGGTGCGTCTGATGGAATGATCACCGGCGCAAAAGGAACCGTTTATGCGGGAGACTATGAAAACAACAGCATCCGGAAGATATTGCCGAATGGCGCAATGGAAACCATAGCACATGACCCGAGAATTTTATGGCCGGATACTTTTTCGATTGGCCCCGATCAATACTTATATGTCATTGTGAATCAATTACATCGGCAGGCGAGATTTCATTATGGAAGAGACCTGCGGGAAAAACCATATAGTTTACTTCGTATGAGAATTGATGAATTCCCTGCTCCTACCTTTTCATAATAATCTTAAACGAAGGGAGCTATCCCTCATAGGGAGCTAGCCATCACCAGCTCCTTTCGCATTTTTCGCCGATGGCCCCGTTATGGTGAACCGTATCATAAGTAGGGCGAAGTTTTTTACCTTAATCGCTCAAGGGGACGGCGCTAACTGGCGATATAACGACAGTAAGGAAGCGAAATCTATGATGAGTAAGAGGCAAAATTTTCATCATTTTAGTTCTTAGTTGCTGGAAGGAGAAGAGAAATGGCAGAGATTCTTTTATTACACCACGCATTGGGACTGACAAAGGGTATTAATGCTTTCGCCGACGAGCTCAGAGGGACGGGTCATACTGTTCACGTTCCTGACCTTTTCGACGGTCATTTGTTTACCACGATCGATATGGCCTATGTCAATGAGATCGGCTAGGTCGGCTACTCAACTAATGGGTAGCCTCCTACCCGATTATGGTTAATAATATGGCGGTAGCAGCAATAATATAGAATAGTTAGTGAAGTTAACCCCGCACCAAAGAACTCTTCTCCCACTACCCCAATGAATCAGCTAGGAACTATACCGGCGTCCATTCATATAAAAATTGTCCTCGCGGCCAACACGGAAGGAAATCTCCAGATCGGGTATACCGAGTGAACGGACATGCCTATCAATCGCCTCGGCCATCTTATCGCGCACCTCGTCCCCCCGCTCAAACCACCATACATCTATGAAAGGGTACGAATCGGTATATTTCCCGTCGAATATAGCGGTGACGTGCAGACACTCCAAGGTGAAATTATCCGTTCCGCATTGGCATATTGCGGCCATCTCCTCGACGAGCGCTATACTAATCGCACGTATGCCCTCGGCTGGAATTCCTCTAAAAATTAATTGCGGCATCTAATATCCTCCTAACGATATAGCTATACCTTTGTCATTTTCTTATTGTAAATGTACAAGTCTGTCTGTTGCAAACGGAGAATACTTCGCTTAGCGTAAATGACAAAGCTGCGTCCGATGTATGACCCGGGTAGAGCTGTGAAGAAATTGACCTCCTGCTTCAGTTCCCTTGCTAAGCCTAGCAAAATATTCTATAAGATCAACTCCGCAAGACGATGGATCCCCTGCTCAATCGATGCTTCATCTACTTGTGCAAACCCCAACACCCATCCCTTTCGGTTGCTTTCCAGACAGTAGGGTCCCAGAGGGTATACACGTATTCCCTTTTGGAGGGCTAACTTTGTCACGCTTTCTTCGTCGTAGGACTCTTCAGCTTCAAGTAACATATGCAATCCCGTTTCTACTCCACTTAGGGTGAAACGCTCCCCTAAACCGCTAGCCATAATAGCCTTGGTCATGGCTTCGTGTCTTCGTCGGTACACATTTCTGACTCTTCTCATATGGCGCATAAAATGCCCGTTCTGGATGAAATGAGTTAGTGTTAGCTGATCCATAATCGGAAGATGACGGTAGGTCAGCTCCTGTACCCTGGCTAGTTGAGCTATGGCCTCCACAGATCCAACGATAGCTGAAATACGAATGCCTGGAGCAATCATTTTCGAAAAACTCATGAGGTATAGGGTGTTGTTAGGAGCCTGACTAAACAGCGTTGGGAGCGGTTCCCCGCGATATCGAAATTCACTATCATAATCGTCCTCGATGATCCAGAATTGTTCCTGAGCGGCCTTATGCAGCAATTGTTGCCTGCGCGGCTCCGACATCACGACCCCGACCGCGCACTGGTGCGAAGGCGTTGTAAAGATCAGTTTGGATTGGGGGTGAATATCCTCAACCACTAGACCATACTCATCAACGGGGACAGGTACCACATGCATACGCCGATATGTCATGGCCATCCAGGAAGCTGGAAACCCGGGATCTTCTACAGAAACAGTGTCCCCATCAGTTAAAAGAGATTGTGCGATTAAGTCAATACTATGCTGAGCCCCGGAGGTCAACAAAATCTGATTGGTTTGGATATGGATGCCTCGTTCAAGTGATAAATAACGCTGAATTTGCTCACGTAATGGTGGGAACCCATAGGGGTTACCGTAAGCCCAGTTTGATACATCCATGGCACTCGATGCGTGGAGAAGCGATTGTCGCCAGGTCTTCTGAAATTGTCCATCCAAATAGGGTTCATGGGGACTAAAGTCAATTTCCACTTCTCGATGTTCTTTGCCTCTGAACCAGTCATGTAATTGATCGACAGCCGAGTTCAACAAGGGAAGTGAGGGGGGGATGGGGCCATCTGCTGCTATTTCCTTCGTAGATTCGGTGACTTGCTTCCAATGACTAACCCGCGTTCCTCCTCGGCGAGATGTAACCGTATAGCCGCGGCTTAGCAATTCCTCATAAACGATCTGTATAGTTGAGCGAGAGACGCCTAGCATATGAGCAAGTTCGCGGGAAGGAATCAGCAATTCTCCTGGCGCCCAGGTTCCGCTAGTAATATGTTGAATCGCTTGATCCAGCAATTGCTGCCAGATGGGTCTCTGATCATTACGAATGATTTTCAACATCTTACACACCTCCAAACTTAGAAGTTCGAATCCTAAAGCATCATTATGGACTGCTTATAATTGTTAGTTTGGATATTTTAACACCATCCATTGATTGATATACTACCGTAATAACGCTGGTATCTGCAACCTAGTCTTGCTGCATTCCAGAAGAGTATTGGAGTTCAGACAGGTTGGAGTAGGATGAATATCTTACAAGCGAAAGGGAGAGGTTGAAATGGATTCGATTCGTTACAAGATTAGGGACTGCCGGGATCAAGAGAAGATTGAAGGTTTCCTTCGGCAAGCGAGAACGGGGTATCTTGGGTTGGTTGATGGGAAACTACCCTATGTTGTACCGCTTAATTATGTGTGGACTGCAGGGAAGCTCTACTTTCACGGGGCTGGAAATGGAAGACGTAATCAGGTCATGAGTGAAAATCCAGAGATATGTTTTACGGTATGTGAGGAATATGGAACGATCACGGATCCGGTTCCTGCCAAAACGGATACGGCTTATATGAGCGTCATGATATTTGGTCAAGCAGAGCCCATCACAGATTTGGACGAAGCCACCCATGTACTTCAGGAAATGATCAATAAATACGTACCTGGCTATTATAACCGCCCCTTGTCGAAGCAGCATGTCGACAAGTATAGGTCGGCTGTGTTTGGCGGACCGGTTCAAGTTTGCCGGGTTATTCCTCGCCATATGACGGCAAAAGAAAATCCTGTTGAAGCAGAAAAAATGCATAGCACGGTCACGAACGCCCAACGAGAGAGTTAATGACAAAACACTATACGACGTACGACAACATGACTGCCCTCGGGACCAAGTTCCATCATATGAATGGGCATATAAGTGAAATATGAAGAGAGCAACACGTAGTGACAGGCACTCGTATTGCTCTCTATTCTAAGCACCCGGCTTCTTAACGACAGGGATCCAAACTTCTATTTCATACAGGTTGTTGCCTCGATCGTAAGTCATTTCAAATTCGTGTCCGTTTGCGAATTCGTAATTAGAGCTAGGGAACCATTCCCCCCAAATTCTTCTCCACAACTCATGAATCCCGCTCTCTCCGTCGAGGAAGAGGCCAGTTGAAAAAATAGCATAGGTTTGTGGGGGAATTTGAAGCTTTTCGAATCCTTGCGGCAAGCCACTTTGAGGCAAGAAATAACCGATCATATAAGAGAATTTTTGGTTTTGGTGGTTATATAATACCCCATGAATCTGGCCATTTTCCCCTAGGCCTGCGGCCGCACGGATACGATCTACGGTTCCGTCGGATACACACTGGCTCCAAAAATTAGGGATTTCAACAAATGGTTGTTCTAAGTGATCTTCATCAGTGTTGATTACAGTCGAAACGCCAAACATGTCAAAACCTTGTTTTTCCTCGATTTTGTAGTTCATCTCTACATCTCCTCGAATCGAAATATGAAAGGATAACCGAGGATAGGCCTTAAGTGCAATGCCTTTTTCGCGCGCAGAGATGGGCATTACACCATGCATTTTTTTGAATGCTCTGGAAAATGCCTCGGGTGATTCGTAACCATACTTCAGAGCGGTGTCAATAACCTTTGTATCACTCTGTTGCAGATCGAATGCGGCAAGGGTTAACCGTCTGCGCCGAATATACTCCGAAAGTGGCACGCTGGTTATAAACGAAAACATCCGCTGAAAATGGTAAGTGGAGCAACAAGCGATCTGGGCTACTTGGTCGAAATCGATTTCTTCAGATAAATGTGTTTCGACATATTCCATTGCGTTATTCATGCGGTTCAGCCAATTCATCTGTATCCTCCTTTCAAGGTTTACTATAAGGGATGTTGAAGGAGGGTACCTTGCAATCCGTGCACAGAAATATCATGTTCAGCTTGGCAACCGGGACGGAGATGAGTCCAAGCTTAATGGCTTTCAGCGAAGCGAAATCATGGGCATGAATCCTGTTTGTTGCTTGGCTTAAAAACGACCGATAGCAACGAATGCAGCTAATGCGAAGAAGACAATATTCACGCCAATGTCTCGATATTCCTTGCGTGCAATATGGAATACAGCCCCGAAAAAAACAATGGCGGCAAGTCCCGTTGCGGCAATCGGCGTCCATATAGGCGCGATATTCAGCGCTAGAGGTAGAATGAGTCCAAGTGCCCCGAGTAATTCGGCTAACCCGATCAAGAGGACAAACGTTTGGGGAACGTCCTTTACCCAACCCCAAGATGCTTTGGCCTTGTCATACTGAAATGCCTTCAACCAGCCTGAGTAGACAAAGCCTAGTGCTGCAAGCCCTTGAACGATCCATAATGCGATATTCATGAATGATGCCAACCTCCTTATTTTCCACGTTCTCTAAAGGTATAATAAACGTAAGTACTTGAATGAAGGAAGTAGGCACTTTTTCTAAACCGAGTAGATAAAAAGTTACCTTAACAGAGCAAGGGAAAGTGGGAGGCTCCAATGAAAGAATATTGTAAATTTGAATCAGCCCTAGAGATTTTAATAGGAAAATGGAAGCCAGTCATTCTGCTTCAGCTTATATCGAACGGTACCCTGAGATTCAGCGAGCTTCAAAAAGCAATACCGGATATCAACAAAAAGATGCTTACCCAACAACTAAGAGAACTGGAGTACAACGACATCGTACTTCGCGTGGCATATAACCAAATCCCTCCAAAGGTAGAGTACTCGATATCGGAATACGGCAAGGGGTTAAGCACGGTGTTACAGGCCTTGAATGATTGGGGATCGGCTCATATGGAGCATATGAATGAGCTATACGGAGCAGATCGTTCAGGAAATACATCTAGTGAAGAAGATGAGGGAGATACAAATGGGAAATACGGATAAGTTCGAAATGATAGCTAACATGTATGACACTCCGGAAAGAATCCAAATTGCCAAGGTATCCTCAGCTGCTATCCGTGAATATTTAGTTGATGCTACAAGTAAGCATGCGATTGATTTTGGTTGTGGAACGGGCCTTGTCGGAATGAACCTGTTAAATGAGTTTCATTCCATGCTTTTTCTGGATACATCCCCAAATATGATTCATCAAATCAAGCAAAAAATTTCGGATTTCCATATTCAGCATGCAGATACATTGTGCTTTGATTTTGAAAAGGAAGGTTTATCGGAGTTACGTGCCGACTATATCTTTATGGCTCAGGTTCTCCTTCATATTCCTGATGTTGAATTCGTTCTATCCAGATTATTCGATGTTCTAAATGAAGGAGGACATTTACTAATCGTAGATTTTGATAAAAATGAACATATCGTTTCCGATATCGTTCATAACGGGTTCCATCAAGAGGAGTTAACCGACCTGATGACGAGAATTGGATATAGGGATATTCAATCCAAAACTTTTTACACCGGAAGTAAGCTATTCATGAATCAAGATGCATCGATGTTTATTCTTGATGCTCAGAAATAAGCTTCTAGATAAGGGTATGTGCTTAGTTCCTAAAGTGATTTAGGGACTTTTTTTTCTGAAGTATCCTTGGTTTAGGGAGGTCAAATGTAATTCAGACCTAAAGCAATTTATGGTAAGATATTAGGTATGAATGACCATTTCTACATTCAATTATGGAGGCGCTTACTTATGGGTCAACAATTGCAGCAAGAGGGATACTTTGGAGAGTTCGGGGGCAGCTTCGTCCCGCCGGAATTGCAGGAAGTGTTGAGTTATTTGAGTGAGCAATTTTACAAATTTAAAGATGATCCGGATTTTAAGGAAGAGCTTCGCTATTACCTGCGCGAATATGTGGGCCGCGAGAATCCGCTTACCTATGCGGAGCGGCTGACCAAAGCTTGGGGAGGCGCGAAGATTTACTTGAAGCGCGAGGATCTGAATCATACGGGAGCGCATAAGATCAACAATGCGATTGGCCAGATTCTGCTCGCTAAACGGATGGGAGCCAAGCGGATTATCGCGGAGACCGGTGCCGGACAGCACGGTGTAGCTACGGCAACGGCCTGCGCCATGTTTAATATGGAGTGCATCATCTACATGGGAGCTGAAGATACGCGGCGGCAGGCACTTAACGTGTTCCGGATGGAACTGCTCGGCGCGACGGTTGTACCGGTCGATAAGGGCCAAGGACGATTGAAGGACGCGGTAGATGAAGCGCTCGGCGACTTGGTCCGCAATTATAAAAATACATTTTATTTACTCGGTTCCGCAGTGGGTCCGCATCCGTTTCCGACGATGGTCAAGCATTTTCAGGCGATTATTAGCGAGGAATCGAAGCGGCAGATTATAGAGAAGGAAGGCCGTTTGCCCGATGCCGTGGTGGCTTGCACAGGCGGTGGAAGCAATGCGATCGGAGCATTCGCCCACTACATCGACGAGCCGACCGTTCGCTTAATCGGCGTTGAGCCCGACCAAGCGCCATCCTTAACCGAAGGTGTACCGAGCATCATTCACGGCTTCAAGTGCTTGGTGCTGCTAGACGAGGAAGGCCAGCCGAGGAAGACCTATTCGATCGCTGCGGGTCTTGACTATCCAGGCATTGGGCCGGAGCATAGCCATCTGAAGGTGACAGGCCGGGGTGAATATGCAACGGTCTCCAATGAGGAAGTGCTGGAAGCGTTCCAGGAGCTGTCTCGCACAGAGGGCATTATCCCTGCCTTAGAGAGTGCGCATGCTGTTGCACACGCGAAGAAGCTGGCACTGACGATGGATCAGGATCGAATCATCATCGTCAACCTGTCTGGCCGCGGGGATAAGGATGTCGAACAGGTGTATCAAATGCTCAAATAAAACATATGGATGCAGCACTAGGCAGCTGATCTTTGCCCCGCGGAGCTTATTTGTAGACTATCGCTAAGAAGAATGTTTAATAATTGTACGAAAGGAAGAGGCTGCGTGATGGATATTACGCCACAAGAAGAACAAATGATTAAGGCTCTCCGTGAGGCTGCGCTTCCCCCTTTATATGTGCTCATTCGGATTAGAAACGATATTTCAAATGACACGGTGAATGTTGAGGAGAGCCGAAGGAATGATGTTGTAAAAACATTAGAAAAATACATTGGTCCGCTATGGGAAGACTATCATGAGGGTAAGAATTCGCAAGCCGAAGAAAGACCTTAACGAATAGTTCTTAACTAATGCACTTGAATTGAATAGTTCATGATATGTAACCAGGCTGCCGAGTATATCGACGGCCTTTGTATTTTTCGATTTAGCAATATTTCAATCAGATTGTTGATGTATTGACCATATTGTTTCTTCAAGTCAAGGACATGCTCCTAGTATAATTAAGGCAGTGTAGATATTTTCCCAATTCAATCCTAGGAGGTTACGCATATGTCACAAGCAAAGAAGTGGCTAACGCCCGAAATTGCTAGTCAGGCTCAGCAGTTGCTGTTGGGCATGTCCCTAGAGGAGAAGGTTGGACAGATGACCCAATATGACTGGGGCTTCAATCCGATCAATCCCGAAACAGGGGTATCGCAGCGCGATCTGCTGGTAGAGGAAATTCGCCAGGGACGCGTTGGCAGTATCTTCAATTTGTCAGGCGCTGAGGAAGCCAACGAGCTGCAGCGCCTCATTCAGGAGCAAACCGCACAGCGCATTCCGCTGCTTATTGGCCGCGATGTGATCCATGGCTATAAGACGGTATTCCCGATTCCGCTGGCCCAGGCTTCCGCGTGGAATCCGGAGCTGGCGCGACGCACTTCGGAAGCGGCATCCCGCGAAGCGCTTAGCGACGGTGTAGCCTGGGTATTTGCGCCCATGATCGACGTCAGCCGCGATCCGCGCTGGGGACGTATTGCCGAGAGCATCGGCGAGGACCCTTTGCTCACCAGCAAGTATGCCAAAGCCTGGGTGGAAGGCTCCCAAATCGATGACGGCGCGGGACTGGCAACCGCTAGCTGTCCGAAACACTATGCCGGGTACGGTCTTGCCGAGGCGGGCCGGGACTATAACACGGTAGATTTGTCTGACCGCGTGCTGCGGGAAGTTATTTTGCCTCCATTCCGCGAGGCGGTTGAGTCAGGCGCGCTAAGCATCATGGCTTCGTTTAACGAGATTAACGGCATTCCGGTGTGCGCTAATGGCTACCTTCTGAACACGATTTTGCGTGACGAGTGGGGCTTTGAAGGGATCGTGGCTAGCGACTACAAC
Source organism: Paenibacillus filicis (assembly GCF_038070315.1). Taxonomy (NCBI): domain Bacteria; kingdom Bacillati; phylum Bacillota; class Bacilli; order Caryophanales; family Paenibacillaceae; genus Paenibacillus; species Paenibacillus filicis. Next base: position 63,868 of record NZ_JBBPCC010000008.1, read on the forward strand.
GCGCTGCATGAGCTGATCGTGCATGGTGTTGCCGGCAGTGAGGAGGAGGCAACCGAGCGCAGCGTCTTGGCAGGCTGCGATATGGATATGCACTCCGGCTTCTATATCAAGCATTTGCCTACATTGGTTCGGGAAGGCCGCGTGCCGGAAAGCCGGATTGATGAGGCTGTGCTGCGTATTCTGGCGGTTAAGATCAAGCTGGGCCTGCTGGAGCAGCCTTACGTGACCGTGCCGTCTGCGGAGGAGGCGGCTGCGGCCCGCGCGTCCTTTACGGCGCTAGCGCGTGAGGCGGGAAGAGAATCCATCGTCCTGCTGCGCAATGAAGGACCGGTGCTGCCGCTATCCAAGACCAGCTCGATTGCGGTTATCGGCCCGCTGGCGGAGAGCCGCAAGGACCCGCTTGGCTGCTGGTCGTTCGATGGCAATCCTGACGAAGTGGTCAGCTTGCTGGAGGGTGTTCGTCAGGCGGCTGGAGCAGGGGCTTCTATCGCTTATGCAGAAGGCTGCGCCATTGACGGTGACAGCGAAGAAGGATTCGCTGCAGCCCTGGAGGCTGCTCGTGCGGCCGATGTGGTCGTGCTTGCGCTAGGCGAGTCGCAAGAGATGAGCGGTGAATCGCGTTCGCGCACCTCGCTTGATCTGCCGGGCGCTCAGCGCCGCCTTGTTGAAGCGGTAGCCGCTGCGGGCAAGCCGGTTATCGCGGTACTGCTGAGCGGCCGTCCGTTGGCGCTGCCGTGGCTGGAGCCGCTGGCTGATGCGATTGTACAGGCTTGGCATCTTGGCGTACAGAGCGGTAATGCCATTGCGGATGTGCTCTTTGGCGACTATAATCCGGGCGGACGCCTGCCGGCAACGTTCCCGCATAATGTCGGACAAGTACCGATCTATTACTATCGCAAGAAGACGGGACGTCCGCCGGCTGGCGTGTATTCGTCTTACTATATCGACTCCACGACGGAGCCGCTTTATCCGTTTGGTTATGGCCTCAGCTATACCCAGTTCGAATACGGCAGCATTTCCGCCAGCAGCCAGGCGATTCAAGGTGACGAACAGTTGACGGTATCGGTGACGGTCACCAATGCGGGTGATCGCGCCGGGGAAGAGGTCGTACAGTGCTACATCCGTGACGAGGTAGCCAGCGTGACACAGCCGCTGAAGAAGCTGATCCATTTCAGCAAGGTGCACCTGGAGCCGGGACAGTCTGCAGAGGTAGCATTCATCGTTCGTAAGCAAGATTTGGCGATCATCGATCAGCATATGAACCTGACGGCAGAGCCGGGAGATTTCACACTTTGGATCGGTCCGAATGCTAGCGAGGGCGAATCCATATCTTTTGCAGTCCGGGCATAGTGGGTACACGTATTTCAGATAGCCTTACAGACAAGTAATTTTATCAAAGGGAACAAATAAAGGAGCTGCCTCGGCAGCTCCTTTATCTATCCACGACACAACCCCATTCACGCAAATGCAGTATCCTCTCGGCTATATCTGCAGCCCCATTCAGGCTGATTATTTCAGTGTCTTAACAAAGCAAATGCAGATCCAGGAGATTGTAACTGAAGTTCACTAATCAAGCATGCGAGCATGATGGACTCTTGGAGAAGGCTTTGCCGTATGTCACCTAAGTCAACAACCTCGGTCCAACCGATATCTTTAAGCAGAGCTCTGACCTGATCTTTAGATGAATGATTGTTTCCACACATAAACATGACAGGCGTACCTTCTTTAAACTTTGGATGGATCATGATTTTGTCACTGACGGTATGGAGTGTTTTAACAACATGACTTTCTGGCAATAACGTTTGGACGATTACCCCTGCTGAGGTATCGTGAAGGAGTAAGCGGGGACCGTTATCCATATGTACGGCATTGCTTACATCGATGACCGTTTTGTTTTGTAGATAGATTGGATCAATGGTTTCAAGAATATCTTTTACACAGGACCATGGGAGGGCTAGAATAATGATCTCGCCATAACGGGCGGCTTCATCGAATGAAGTAACGTCCCCAGACTCGCCTACCCCTTGCCTCCAAGAATCATGCTTCGAGTTATGCGGTTCTCGGCTACTGATTCGAACACGATGACCTGATTGAACAAATCCCACTCCTAGAACTTTACCTACATGTCCAGCGCCTAGAATTCCAATATTCATATAATTACTCCTCTCTACTCGTGATTATATGAACTTGATGAATGATCAACAATAAGGCACTTATAAGTATCCAACCCTATAGGTTATGTTATGGGGTATAATGTTGGTGAGAAATGGGGTGAGCGAATGCCAGTCCAACTAAATGAGTGCCCGGTAGAAGTTGTATTTACGATGCTAAGTGGGAGATGGAAAATCCCGATCTATCGATACTTATATAACAATAACAAACCAGTGCGTTATAGTGGATTACTGCGGCATTTACCATCTATTTCGAAAAAAATATTAACGGAACAGCTTCGGGAGCTTGAACGTGATGGAATCATTGAAAGGAAATCGTATCTCGAACCTCGACCAAGAGTAGAATATAGTTTGACTTCCTCCGGAAGCTCGATGATTGTATTTCTTGATAAAATGAGCGAGTGGGGCGAAAAGCACATCTTATCGAATGAAACAGAACACCGTTAGTTCCGAGGTCATAAGCGGTTTCTACAAAACGATGGTAAAAAAAGCAACAGCCCCTCAGCCGTTTTGGCGGAAGGGGCTTGTTCAGAATCATGCTTCGTTATTGCAAGCAATATGCCTCAAGAGTCGCAACCAGGGAAGACGGAAGGTCGATTTCAGTTGCATTCTCCGCATAGCTGCGTCCGGGGATATGAATACCTTTGGAGGCCAAGCGTTCGATCTGTGACGCCATTCGAGCGGAAAGTCCGGGAGCGAGTAGTTCGGGATTAAGAGCCACGATGAACAGGCCTACACCAGGCGAGTGATTCCCCTCCTCAAAGGATGGGGCGTCAAGTGACCAGTTCGCGCCTGTCATCCCAGCGGCGAGTATTTCAACCATAAGTGCGATATTAGCACCACGAACACCCCCGAAAGCAAGTAAAGCCCCCTTGATCGCTTCACGCGAATCCATGGTATGTTGTCCCTTCCCATCGATGGCCCAGCCTTCGGGGATCATCTCGCCTCGCTCTGCCGCCTGCCGAATATTGACAAACGCCGTGGCGCTGGATGCCTGGTCGATCACCAAGGGTGCTCTGTTGTCGACAGGCGCGGCGAATGCGAGGGGATTGGTGCCATAAACAGCCTCACTGCTCTGTCCCGCAGCCACTAAAGCAGGTCCGTTGGTTGCAGCCAGCGCTACTAATCCTTTGAGAGCAAGCCGCCTTACGTAATAGCCCAACTCTCCAGCCGTATAGCTGTTTTGTAACGAACATACAGTTACACCATAAGTGCTTGTCCGTAGTAGCAATTCTTCGAATGCACGATCAAAACCAAGTTGAGCGATCCCTCCCTTGGCATCGACTTGAATGAGGGCAGGGGCTGGAAAGAAGATCGCAGGCTCTTCTACGGCATGAATACGACCCTTCAAGAAGCCTTCCAGATAGTCGGGAAGATGAGCAAATCCAACCGAACTCCGACCCGCACATTCCGCAGCGACCGTTGCTTCAGCCAGAGAGATGGCCATTGCTTTGCTCGCACCAGCGGCAACACACACACGTATAGCCAACTCCCTCGCACGCGTAAGATCATATCGCATGGGCTATTGTCCTGATACTCGACTGAATGGGCTTGAATCGTTTTATATTTTTTGCTGTATGATTTCCTCTCAGCATGTCATCACGCTCCCGGATGAATTTTCTTCTATACATGTACATACAAGTTTTTCTTCACCGTCATTCGAGGTTTTTCATGCTTTCTTCTTCTTTTCTAATAGCTGCTGGAGCTCGTAGAGGTAGTTCCGGCCGGACTTTTCGAATCGAATCGCGTTTTTCTTATGTAACCGATTCAGGAAGGTCTTAATCGTCTGATCTGACCACTGCATCTTCTTCACCTTCTTGCTTTATTGTTTACACTTGTAAACATACCGTGTCAAGTGTTCTAGGCTTAATTTTCTCCGATAGACCCGTTAAGCCGAGCCATATCATAAAGGAATAGTCATACTCGGATTGTTCTTCCATGGGTACAGAGTTGCAACATTTAAGTATTGTTTGTATTATTATAAGTAATACAAAAAGAATCTTAGGCGGTGAAGTGCAATTATGCTTATTTCCTTGCAGTTAGATAGCGAAATCCCGCTATATGAGCAGCTGCGCAACCAAATCGTAATCGGAATTGCGACCGGCGAGCTGGCCGCTCAGGAGAAGCTCCCGACCGTGCGCCAGCTGGCTGAGGATTTGGGCATCAACACGATGACGGTGAATAAAGCTTATTCGCTGCTCAAGCAGGAAGGATATATTGTCATCGACCGGCGGCAAGGAGCCAAGGTGAGTCCGCGGATGCAGGATAGTCTGGAGCCGTCTCCGCAGTTGGAGGAGCAGCTTCAATTGATCATCGCGCAAGCTACGATTCAAGGGATGGATCAGTCTCGCTTTCAGACGCTATGCGCACAAATATTTAACAAAATGACTTACCGGCCTACCCATATCTAATAAGGAAGAGGGTTGATTCCGATCGTAATAACGGTGATTTTGTCGGCGGTTGCTATCCTCATGTTTATTGTTACACTTGCGACCTACAAGGGCCAGACTCGATATAACAACGGCATGCTATTCGCTATTACATTGCCGCCTCATGCGATGGACAATGAGAAGATCAAGGCCGTGCAGGCGAAGTTCGACAAGCGGCTCGTGCGGATGACATGGTGGATGGCCGCAGCTCTTATCCCGGTGGTGCTGCTCTATAATTGGCACGGCTATCAGATGATTTATTTTTTTGTATGGACTTTCGGTTTCTATGCCGCCGTTATCAGCTGGTTCCGGCAAGCGTTCCGAAGTACGCTGGCTTTAAAACGCGAACATGAATGGTTCGTCGGCGCGAAACGCGTCATTCATAGCGACCTGCGTGCAGCGTATTTGAAAGATCAGCGCTCCGCTCCATTGTGGCTGTTCGCGATCCCGGTGGCGATGGCGGCCGGCTTTGTATTATGGAGTCTGAACGAGCAGGAGCTCCTCGGCATTGCTATCGGAAGCTTCGCCTTTACGCTGATGAGTCTGCTCCTTGCGCTCGGCATGCGCAAGATGAAAGCCAAAGTATACAGCTCAAACAGCGAAGTGAACGTCGGCTTGAATCAGGCCCGGCGCAGGTATATATCGTATATGTGGTTCATGATAGCGATTGTGGAGAATGTTCATTTCCTGCTTATCGGTTTATTCATCCTAAGCGACAGCGAGCCAATGTTCGGTATTTGGCTGACGATCATTTTGTCGTTCGGCATCGTTCCGGCAGCTCTGGTGCTATACGTGTATCGTAAAATCGCTCATCTGGAGCAGGAAACGTTGGAGCTGGACGGAAAAACCGTTTACACCGACGACGACGAATACTGGAGCAACGGATTAACCTATCACAATCCCGACGATAAAGCCATTCTTGTCCCTAAGCGGGTTGGCATAGGGGAAACGGTGAATACGGGCACTTTGGCCGGGAAATGGATTGCAGGAGGACCCATCCTATTAATCGTTGCAGTCGTTATCGGAGTTTCGGTTTTGCTAGTCAATTCCGAGCTGAATTCGCCGGTTCTAACCGTAACGCCCGAGCGCAAAATCGAGATCAATTACCCGATGTACTCGTTTACCTTCAATGTGGATGACATCGAGCAACTATCGCTCGTGGAGAAGGTGCCTTCCGGAGTGAAAACTAACGGAGAGGGGACGGACAAGGTTGCCCGCGGCCATTTCAAGCTGAAGGAGCTGGGCAAAGCACGCATGTATATATTTAAAGCTCCGCCCTATATTCAAATCAAGCTAAAAGACTCGTATGTTTTCTACAACGAGAAGGACCCCGAACAGACGAAACGTCTGTTCGAACAATTGCAACAGCAAGTGAAAGAGTAGCGTCCGAACAGGCACGTCAGGTGTGAAAGAGCGCCGCAATCCCGTATTGGTAAGATTCTATGACGTATCCCTCGAAAACCGTTAAGCTGAACCGTATAATAATAAGAGCAAGTCTTTTGGTAAATAATGAGATAAAAGGAGAGATGGACATGTCCTATATCGTTGATTTTAAAGATGTATCCACGGTTGGTTTAGAGTCTTCGCCGGTAGCAGAGGCGCTTGCTGGTTTACGTGCTAATGAAGCCCGGTACTTTATGAACAAATACAAGCATGAATTTACGGTAGTACCCGCTAGCGAAGGTCAGGAGAGCCTTGATTACGTGAACCGAATCTTGAAGGAAGAACGTGATATTGAGTTTGCGGCCAAGCCTTTGGAAACGTCGCGTTTCCAAGTGGAAAACATCCTATTTACCTACGTATTTTATGAGGATGGTCTTGGGCTTAATGTTATGTATACGGTGGATGACCCCAAGAAGCGGGCGGTTGGTTTTAAGCTTTCTGAGGGGATGGAGGTACCGCAGGAGTTAGAAGGGAAGTTTAAGTTTGCCAGGCAGAAGTCTAAACTTGCGGGAACCATTCGGGGTTCGTACTTTGTCATTAAAAAAGAATATTAAAGTAAACAGCGTCAAACGAAGGGCCAACCGGCAAATGGTTGGTCCTAAATCTTGCCGTTACGGAGAGCACGGAGAACCGTATCATAAGTAGCGGCAAGTTTTTCCAGAAAATCGGGCAACGGGCTTGGAAAGACATTTTACCTGGCAGGGGTTTGGGATGGGCCACGCTAGGCGGCGAAGTCGGCGCAAACGGGCTTTGCGATCCTCGACTTGATCGAGGAGTGCCGCCGGAAATGCTCCAACCCGGCGCAGAATGACAAAGTCCTGCTGTGACTTGATGATTCTCATTTATACGTTCTCCCTCGAAAAGGGGTCTTGGTACTGGGTCAAGAATATGATATATGCAAGATTTTGGGTTTGATTCGGTTTTCGGAGCAACGAATCGAATTATCACATGCTATCTAAAACATGAGGTACCATATGAGTTCCATTCTTACCGTTATAGAAAAGCTAAAGTTGAACGTCTCGAATATAGAAGATGTTCCAGAGTCATTTAGTTCAGATGTATACAAACTTACTCTTGCTAGCGGAGAAAACGTTTATGTAAAAATTCCATTTAACATAGATAAACTATTTCGTGAATTTCAGATACTTGAAACATTGAAAGGAGTAATTCCTGTTCCTAAGGTATTGGACATTTGGTACGGGGATGAAAGTAATACTGGAGCATTGCTTCTTTCAGCCATTCAAGGTATGCCTTGTACAGGAGACATGGATGAGAAACTCTCTTTTCAAATTGGCGTGTATCTTGCTATGCTCCATGAGGTTAAAACTCCTGGGTATGGTTACCATGTAACCGATGGTTTTAAGTTACTTGACCAAAATAATTGGAGATTACATATCAAAAGTAATTTTGAAAAGTGGAAAGAGCCATGCAAAGAGATTCTCGACTCAGAATTGTATGAAAGATGTATTCATCACTTTGATGGAGTTTTCGCTGCTTTACCGGATCCTGATGGACCATGTATTGTTCACATGGATTTTAGACCAGGTAATATAATGGTGAATGGTAACGAGGTTGCTGGCATTATTGATTTCGAGAGTGCGCGTGGTGGATCGTCGGAAATCGATTTTACAAAAGTCAATCGATATATTTGGGAAGACAATCCGAGAACAAAGTTACCGTTCATTGAAGGTTATCAATCGATTCGACCTATGTTGGCTCTGGAAAAAGTGCTGCCATTTTATGATTTTTACGATGCTTTCAACGCAGTTGTTTGGTGTAAAAACAGAGGAATTGAAAAAAATCGAACGTTCCTTCAGGAAAATATTCTTATTTTAAGGAATTCGGTAGGTTACTGATTATAGTTGTTTAGATTGGATATGGTAGGCCATCCCACAAAGGATGGCCTTTAAACTTGCCGCTACAGACAACGCCGGGGACTGTATCAGAGCTGCAAGCTATTCTATACATTCTGATTAGGTAGGGAGGTAATTACAATGGGAATAATGTTTCGCCATATTGCCCGAGCTCTTATTATGGTTGATAATTATATATTAATCGCACGAATGAAGGGTGCTCATTAAGAGTTAATTCCTCAAATTGATTGCGAGGGCAACCCTATGTGGGTAAGTAATATGTAAGCTAGGTGGACTATTGAGCATAAGAAAGGAATCACTATCTATGATCATCGCTGTCGATGTGTATTATGAGGAAAAGAAAGCGAAGTCAGTGGGGGTTATTTTTCACAACTGGGAAGATTCCAAGCCGCTCGAAGTCATAACGTGCGATACGGAAAACCCTCACGAATACGAACCGGGTTTTTTCTACAAACGAGAGCTTCCATGCATACAGGAACTGTTGAAGCTTACGGATATCAACCAGATACATACCCTAGTTGTGGATGGTTACGTGTACTTAAACAATGAGAGAAAGCCTGGACTCGGGCATTATGTGTATACCAATTTTTCGGGAAACATTCCAGTGATCGGTGTTGCCAAAAATGCCTTTCACGACAACGAAGCCGTTGTCCAAAAGATTTATCGAGGCCATAGCTCTAAGCCTTTATACATAACCTCCGTCGGCATGGAGCTAGCAGTCGCTGCCGGGCACATACAGAGGATGCATGGAGAATACCGATTTCCTCATCTGCTGAAATTGCTGGATAAGGAAACGAAGGAAGCCCGGCCATAATCAACAGGAGGGTTCAAGATGTTATTTGGGAAGAAAGCAACGCAGCTTGATCGAATAAAAAACAAACTTGAAAAGGCCAAGCGCAAAGATACCGCTTTGCAGGTATTTGGAGCATCCTCACACCAATACAGGGTGAATGAAAAGCTTACAGCCAAAGAGCTTGCCGACTGGCAAGCCAAGCATCAGGTCACTCTTCCGGAGCCTTATGCGCTGTTTTTAACGAAAGTCGGTAATGGAGGTGCCGGGCCGTATTATGGAATTTACTCGATAGAAAAGGCAGCTTCCTATACCGATAGTCAGACACTCTCTGCCAATACCGTTCTGCACCCCGGAATGACAATAGAGGAATGGAACCATCTGATCGAGCCCATGATCCGCGATGAGGACATCTCTGATGAGGAATACGAGGCTACCCGCAATAAAGTGTTGGGTGGTATGCTGTGCATGGGTACACAAGGCTGTGAATACGACATGTACCTCGTACTCGAAGGGAAACACAAGGGCAAAATCGTGTATACGTCAGATTTCCATCCCGATCATCCTTTCTTCTTTGTCTATGAAGAAAACTTTCTGGACTGGTATGAGCGCTGGCTGGATGAGATTATTCTGGATTATGATATTGCATGGTTTGGCAGCAGAATGCCGGGCGATGAACAGGCGTTAATACAGGTTTATCAAAACGCCCCAGATGAAGCAATCCAATCCAAAGCGCTCGATGGCATGTTCAAATTCAAGAAAATCTCGCAGCCAACCCTTGATTTTTTGAAAGACGTTGCTAATCAAGGACAAAAGAATCGCATTACAACCATTCAGCTCATCTGTAAAACTTCTGTCCGTGCGGCGAGAGACTATCTTCTGGAGCTGCTCTGCTCGGATAGCGACGAGGATCTTTTACAAGCTTTAATGATGCTGAATGTTTACGGCAAATCTGTGAGTTTAGAGGCATTTATAGAAGTGATATTGCAAAGTTTGGACAGGATACATGATCTGGAAACGTTACGTTATGTGGGGTATGTGCTGGAATCTTCCGGCGCCATTACACTCCAAAACTTTGCTCCCTTCTTGTGCCACACCGACCCGAATATACAAGCCGCCGCCATCTATGCCACACGCAGCTGTCATGACAAAGCGGAAGACTGGGAGATCATTGAGCGAATGCTAAAGGGTGGGGACAAGGAGGTTATGAAAAACTCTATTCTGTATTGGGGCATTATCCCCCACGAGAAGTTATTGCCTTATTATAAGGCGGCATGGCCGGAATATAAGAGCAATCCTAATCTCAGGGAGAAATTTGTAGGTTGTTTGATACATTTAAATGTGCCGGATGATTATTTTGATCAACAGAATTGAACTAGAAGCTTGAATTTCCGATCATGTGTCATGACCTCATGAATGATTGGCTTGAGAAGTATGCTTCAACGTTTGCCGAGTTTCAAGAACGACTGATCACGAGTGAAGCGGGGGCGAGTGAAGTGTTTCTGGCTCAAGCTCCCTAAGACGACAGGCCGTCGGGGTCTTTCATCTGAGAAGAATCGGCATGTTGACGATCATGTATGAACCAAGCCAGCGCTACAATAAATAATGCGAGCATACATTCAATCCAAAAAACCGTTTGCAGACCGGCAACCATGCTCTGTGTCTTCTCATGCATCGCCGTGGGATCGAGCGAATGGTGAAGATAACGAGTGGTTCGAGATGACATGATGCCGATGAATAAGGCGATGCCAATTCCCCCTGCCATTTGTTGCAGCGTATTGTAGATGGCTGTGCCATGAGGGACCAAGTGAAGCGGAAGCTGGTTCAGCCCTGTCGTCTGAGCCGGCATGACGACGAACGATATGCCTAAGAATAAGAGGATGTGATTGAACAGGACGGAGCCCCGTGTTGTATCACTGTCGATTCCGGCAAACAGCCACAACGAGATGGCGATCAAGAGCAGCCCCGGTATAATTACGAATCTCGGCCCGAATTTATCGAATAATTTCCCCGATACCGGCATCATCATCCCGTTCAATAGACAACCTGGCATCAGAACTAAGCCTGTTGCGAACGCTGTCAACTGCATCACATCCTGCATATAGATCGGCAGCAATGTTGTGGTGGCGAATAGAATCATCATCAGAACTACGATCAATACCGCTACCAAAGAAAAAGTCCGATGCCGAAATACGGAAAGATCTATCAAAGGTTCCTTGATCTTCAGCTGCCGCCATACAAGCAAGAACAAGAAGAGGCAGCCTATAGCAATCAAACCGTAACCCTCAGGCTGAGTCCAGACATCTGTTCGGCTGAAGCCGTAGATGACGCAACCGAAACCGATGGTTGACATCACAATAGATAAAACATCGACTCTCGGCCTAGTTAGTTCTGTCACATTCTTCAAGTACATGCATGCATAAATAATCGCGAACAATGCGACAGGAATCACTAGATAGAACAGCCATCTCCAGTGCAAGGTATCGATGACCAGACCCGACAGAGCTGGCCCGATGACGGGAGCCACCATAATAACCAGCCCCATGAGACCCATGGCTGCGCCCCGGCGTTCCGGAGGATAGAGGGCAAGAATCGTATTCATCATCAACGGGATCAATAAGCCTGTTCCGCAAGCCTGAACAACCCTGCCTATCAGCAAGACTTCGAATCCGGGGGAGCTCGCACACAAGCATGTACCGCCTAAAAATAACGCCATCGCAGACATAAACATCTGGCGAGTCGTGAACCATTGCTGCAGCAATGCAGTCACCGGCACCAATATGCCGATCACGAGCATATAAGCGGTGGATAACCATTGGATAGTCGAAGCAGCAACGTTGAATTCCCGCATCAATAGGGGATATGCATTGGTAAGTAAGTTTTCGCTAAGAAATGCGACAAATGCACCGATGAGTAAAGCGGCTAACATCGCCCCTCTCTTCCATTCACTTGTGTCGTGAGCCTGCTCGTTCATCTTCTACCTCCCGAAAGTTCATGATCGGCAATGCCGATTTATGGTAGTGCCTTAATAGTGAATCGGCCAGCCTGTCAAGCAAGTTATCCTACACCATCACTTTCCAGCAAGGAATAAAAATGATCCCGATCTTCATTATCGAATGTGCCAAGCGTCCGTACCTGGACAAATTCATGTCCACCATACATGTCTATTTCTTCGCCAGATGTATGGTAGAGCGCGATCATGTTGCCATCCTGATTCAACTCCATGTACCCGTAACATTTTGTCTCAGGCGTCTCACCGTAAAGGAGTATAAATCTGATTTTGACCACGCTGTGCATGCGGCTCCTCCTGTTCTGTCATTCATCATGACCTTGAATTCGTTGCGTTCTGTCCTTGTGTGTAGATCGTTATCTCCTTATTGGCCTGAAGAAGATTTTACGTGAAATCGGATGAATTGGAAAAAGCGATATCGCCCCTTATCCTCGGAAATTCATTCCTATCTGGAAAGCATAAGGGGGGATCCCCCGCTATGTCGCTCATTTGCACATTATCTCTTGACGGGATGGGATTTGGGGATTATGATAACGTGCCGGTTAACTCAACGAAATAAATTCATAAAAAGGCCGACCTTTCGAAGTGCCTCGGCACCGAATCGTCAGCCTGACGTGCAGATGTATACCGATTACTATGTTCTGTCATACTCAGGCCGATCACGTCATAAGGAGCCTGAGCAAATGATCGCATCATAGCCTGGAGCATTAGGCCGTCGACTCCCTCGACGGTCTTTTTGGACATACGTATAGAGCTTGGTCCGAAGTCCTTAAATGATAGGACTAGTAGGTGCAGCCATCGATGATCAGCGAGCTTCGCAATCTGGGATTCGATGTCCTGCAGACGAATATACTGCTCAGGAACAATAACAACTATAGCTTGAAAGACATAGTCAGAACAGTCCGAGATCTCGGTTATCCGCTGAAGGATCTGAGTAGGATCGGAGGTCATGCGCAGGCCATCGGACCTGTCATGTATGAGCTTGGCTACACGATCAACGATACGGCCCTGATCATGACCCTGATGAACACACCCAAGTCGGGCAGGCTTATCGTGTACTTGTACGAGGCGGGCTGGCGCAACCCGGCCGACATCGCGCAGGCGTCGATCTATGTGGGCATGCCTAGACTACAGCTCTTCCGGGAGATGCGCAAGGTGGCACTGACCGACCTGGGATTAAAAAACGTATGGACGCCTCCGGCGCTCGGCCGCGCGATCGCGGACGGAACCGACTTGACCATGATCGAGCTTTCGCAGTCTGTCATTAAGGCCTACGAGATGAAAGGAGGTATAGTCCTGCGTATGGATATGTTCACAGCGATCGAGGGAGTCAAGGACTATGCCATCGAAGGTCTGAGAAAAGAGACGGGCGGAGCTGCAGGGGATGTGCTCGGCATTCTGACCAGCATGGGAGACAGCGTGGTCTTCATGGCGCTGCATGATGGAGGGCTGCATGAGAAGGAAGCCGCACGTATCATGAAGCAGAAGGGCTGGGACTGGATCGCGACCACGATCCAGCTCGAGCAAGCCGGATACAGCTCCGGCGAGATCTGGGATGCGCTGTGGGACATCTACCACAACGAGATGGGTCTCCTGATTCTGAACGCCATGTCCTTCGCCATGCCGCTCGCCGAGCTCGGTCTTGCTCCGCAGTTGTCGATGATCGAATCAGCGGCTAAGACGGCATTCACGAAGTCGATCACCTACGCCGTCATGCACTAAGCGGATTCCTGATTCGAGATAAGGCTAGACAGCAAGAGGCCGTTCCGGCAGGGATATCCTGCGGAGCGGCCTTTGTGTGTAAGTGGGTTATGGCGAATCTGACGAGATTCCCTGTTATTGTCGCCGTGCACGAGACTTCTGCTGCATGGATAAAGCATGGCTGCGCGGTTCAGCAGATGCTCCGTCAGTCTGTGCCGCTCGTTGTACAAGCTCTCCACGATCGCGGCGTATTAAAGTGACCCCTATATTTCCTAAACGTTGAAAGGAGAAAAAGCGTGAAACCCTTGTTAAAAACGATCATTTTGCTTACATTAGGTCTTCTTTATATAGGATTAGGGGTTATATTAGTTGTGTTTGATGACCTTACCGGAGAACGTCACCAATGGTTGGACTATGGTTTGATTGTTGGATTGTTATTCGTTCAAATCATATCGATTATTATACAAATAAAACGCGGTTATGGTTTTTTAATTCAAGTGATAGGGGCCGTATTACTTTTCGCTATGTATATTGCTAATATCAGTCAGGACTCTATTTAATTTGTCTAGGGTGTTATGGTAACCCCTTGGCTAATCCGAAGATAGCCGTAGATTAAACTAACGTATAACGACAGTTGAATCACCAGCAAACCAGGCCGTCGACTCGCTCGACGGCCTTTAGGGCTTACATGTAGAACTGTACCCAGTCTCTTGTATGGCCTTCATTTAAATTTGACTAAAATTATAAGATTAATAGTTATTAACAAGGAATTCGTAGCTCATCTGTCGTACTGATGTAAATAAGTGGAAGGTTAAGTTATTGTAAATGAACTTCAACCAGGGGAAGGAGCGGGCGCTGTGAACACGATCATCGCATGCAGCTGGAACAAAAGGGGGACATTGGATGATGGGAAGATAGATGGCCGCTCCGCTGACTCTTCGGGAACAGCGACGGTGAACCGGATGCTGTACGGGATGCCGCTCGATGGGGCTGGGGGCGTGACCAGCGGAAGCTTCGGACCTGTCAGTCTTGGGGATAGGGATGATACTGCAGGGTCAGACGAAGGACGGCCCGCAGCGTTGAGTGTACCGGTATGCCTAGACGGAGCGCTGTATAACCGGGAGCAAATCCGGGAGCTGCTTGCCGGGCGAGGAGTCTGGGTTCCCCGTACGGCACACGACCGTGAGCTGATCTGGGCCGCTTATGAGGCATTCGGCAGCTCTTGCGCGTCGCTGCTGCGCGGGGAATTTGCCTTTGTCCTGTGGGATGTGCGTACAAGCAACCTGGTTGCGGCCTGCGATGTGGTCGGGATCCGATCGGTCGTCTATTATGACGCAGAGGACTTTACGTTGATCGGTACGGATGTCGCCCAATTGTTGGCAGACCGCCGGGTGCCCTTTGAGCTGAACCGTGACAAGCTTGTCGCCCACCTGACCCCGGCGCTGTGGAAGCTGAAATGGGATGTGCTGCCGGAGCAAACGTATTTCCGGGGCATAAGGCGCTTGCCGCCCGGGCATGTGCTGGAAATTACGCCGGAGCGGGTGCAACTGTCGGCGTATTGGTCACCGCCGAATAAGGAGATTCGTTATCGCAGCGACAGCGATTACTATATGCATTACTCGGACTTGCTGCATCAGGCGGTCCAGGAGCGTGTTCAAGGCGAACGCCTGATCATGCCGATCAGCGGGGGGATTGATTCCGGCGCCATCGCCAGCGTCGCTGTGCGCGAGCTGGGGGCGACGGGGCCCCGGGCGCTGTATGTGACGGGCATTGCTTTTTCCACGGCGGAGCTGCAGAGCAGCAGCGACTTGTCCTATATCGATGCTTGCCGTCGCAGGCTGGGATTAACCGGGGAGGTTCTGCTGGCAGACCAGTTGACCCGTTATCCGAACGATGAGCAGGGACGGGACCCGTTGTTCATCAGTGATGGTCCCGAAATCCGTACGACTGCGCTGGCCAATTACTTATCGATAGCTTCGGCTTTGCGTCATGGACCGCTGCCGGAAGCCTCTTTGTCTGGTACCGGAGGGGACGAGACGATTGACGGGAATGGATACGTGTATGATTCGCTGCTGCTGGGCGGTAAGTGGAGGGATCTGCATACCCGGTTAAAGCAGGCATCGGGAGGATCTTCTTCCGAGCTGCTGCGGATGTTTTGGCAGAAGGCGCTGCTGCCGATGGTGCAGGGAGGCTCTTGGCATCGGTATATGGCATCGGTTTGGGGGGAGGCTGCGGAGCCGGCCCCATTCCTGCATCCGGCCGCAGAGGACGAGGTAGCCGGGATACAAGAAAGACTGCTGGACGATCATCGGCGAAAGCATTTTCGCTACCGCAATTGGGCGAGGCAGTATATTTACCACCGCAATGCTGCTCCTTCCCGGTACTATGCATCCCGTGACGGCCGGAGAGTCTCCTATCCATTTCTGGACCGGAGGCTGCTGGAGTTCTGCCTGCGTATCCCTCCTGAGGTCATCTACAAGGAGCAGGAGGGGCATGCCGGAGGCTATAGCGCGACTAAAACCTTGGTTCGGCGCGGACTGATCGGAACGATGCCTTCGGTCATTCGCGCCCGCACGGACAAAACCTTCGCGCATGCGTTCGTGCGTGCTTCGGTGCTGAAGCATTATGACCATTACCGGCAGTCGCTGGCCGGGAGCGGCAGCGAACTGGCTCGGCTCGGTCTGGTGGAGCCCGGACTGCTGCGTGAGTATATGAAGGCGGAGCAAGAGCATGCGCGGAATGGACAGCCGCTGAGCAAGCGGCATCCGGCTATCGATGAGACGCTGCGGCTGGAAATCTGGCTGCGCGAAGCGTCTGCCGGACGGGAGGCTCTTCTTCGCCGGGTCGGCTTTGTCGACCGGCCCTGGGAAGGCGGCGGCACGGTTTGGCGACCCGCTGTGAGACAGCTGTCGGCATGGCTGGATCGGGAGCTGCCCCGCGATGCGATCTACCGGCTGTCCTCCAGCGAAGGCCAAGTTGGGTTGGGTTAGGGAAAGAAATAAGGGAGTTTCATCATCAGCTCGGTTATTCGAAGAAACTCAGCTATCTCACTCATTCCAAGGTTTATACCGCGATGAGCAGGACAATGTAAGGATTACATGGAATACAAGGGTATAACGAATAAGGAGGACTTGCATGCTTTTTCATTTTAGCGAGGACAATAGCATCCCATTATTCGTGCCCAAAGAGAAACAAAATCGTCCGGATTTTCCCGCAGTCGTTTGGGCAATTGATGGAGAGCATGAGTTTACCCACTTTTTTCCAAGGGATTGTCCTCGTATTGTCTGTAGAAGAGACGAAGCGAAAACGGATGAACATCTACAACTCTTCTTTAACCATACACATGCCGATACCGTAGAGAGTGACTGGTATACAAGGATTTCAAAGCAGACCCTATTCAGGTATTCGTTTGATGATGAAGGTTTTGAGCTTTTTGATCAGACTGCTGGATATTATATCTCTCGGCAAGTAGTAAAGCCCAAATTCATGGAAATTTATAACAACTTATTGGAGAGGTTGATTCAAAAAGGTATTGAATTGAGATTTACAACAAATTTATATCCACTTAGAGAAGCGATACTGGCATCCGACTTCAAAGGATTCGGGATACATCGATTTAATAACGCAAAGAAACCGTAATTTACTTAGCACATGTATTTTGTCTTTATTAACAAGAGGCCGCTCCGACAGGATCATCCTGGGAGGGGCCTGTTTGCGTTCGCAGGGCCGTTCATCATATCTCTTACCCCAACGCAGCCATCATTGACCGTCTCTGCGGGCGTATGGAGTCACAATTAAAGGCTATCAAACTGGCAGCGTTAGATGACCCATGGTATATTGAACATACTAAGAGGGTATCTCCTTTTAATAACTTTGATGGTATACTCACCCATCTGCTATATTCATGGCTTTTGAATACTACTGTCCCTATGGGTCTATGCACTGCGGGGGACAGCTCTTTATATTGTTCAAAACTTGCAAGGAAAAGCGAGCAAACGACATTGGGAGGAGCATCTATGAATCGCGTCGTGTTGATTGATGATGAGGAACATGCGCTGGAGTTGCTGGAAATGATGCTGCGTGATCTAGGCAATGTGGAGATCGTGGGGAAATATATAAATCCGCTGTTGGCTATCGAGGACATCAAACAACACCAATTGGATGCGGTCTTCTTAGACATTGAAATGCCGGGAATGAAAGGCGTGGACGTAGCACGCGCAATTCAGGCGGCTCATCCTGGTGTGCATATCATTTTTACAACGGCCTTTACGGAGTATGCGGTCGAAGCGTTTGAAATTCAATCGCTCGATTATTTGTTGAAGCCGATCAGAATGGAAAGGCTGCAGCATTCGATCAAACGGCTTGAAGAAGCCGTAATGGGAAGGGGCACAGCAAAAGAGGGAAACGAGGGAAGCGAAGGGCCGAGAATCTGTTGTATGGGGGGATTCTCCATCCAGCTAGGAAAGAGCGAGACTACGCAGGTGTCATGGCGGACCCTTAAAGAGAAGGAGTTGTGCGCGCTTCTTGTCCACCGCTCCGGTCAAACCGTCGAGCGTGCCGTTATCATGGAAGCACTATGGCCGGAATCCGATGCCGAGAAGGCAAGGAGCTACCTGCATACCTGTATCTCACTGCTCAGAAAAAATATACGAGAAAGCGGACTGCCATTAGCCTTATATAAAACAGGCAATGGCTATTCGCTTGATTGCGGCAGCGTGGTTTGCGATGTATCGGAGCTGGAAGGGCTGCTCGACATGACGCTGGAAGGGAAGGGGCTCGGCGTACAACAATTTGAGCAGATTGTGGCCCTATACAACGGAGATTACCTGGAGAGCTGCGATTTTATTTGGGCGTTTCGGAGGCGGGAAGAATTAGTACACAAATATGTGCATGCGCTTCGTAAGCTGTCACAATCTTTCTATAAAAAGAGCCAGCTCTCTTACACGCTGGAGTGTTTGCGTAGGGTCGTAGCGATTTCTCCGGATTCGGAGCAGGACAGCCGAAAGTTAATGAAGCTGCACATGGAGATGGGCAATCGCAAAGAAGCCATTCAAGTATACCGGCAGCTAGAACTGGAAGTACGTGAGCGTCTGAATATCGAAATGGAACAGGAGACAGTCAGGTTATACCAGCAGCTGATCTCGTCAAATTATCGGAGAGGCTCGTGAACAAGAAGCTGATGAATCAGCTTAATCTTATATTCGTGAATAGCAATTGTTCGGAACCAGCGGGAATCGGGCATATAACCAGGTTATGATGTCTGGGTTATGCCTCCCGCTGGTTTTTGCTTTGCACAGGTCATCGATGACATGCCACGATGCTCCCTTGAAAGAGATGTTTCCTTCCGAGGATGAAAGGTATTAGTTCGGGATGCCTAGGATAACAGATTCAGATACGTCTTGTAACCCTAGGTTGTTCAGAATTTGTTGAGAGTGAGTATGCTAAACTTACTAGGATTTGTCCGATTTTGGCGAATACCTGTTCATTCCAAATTTTAATTCATTCAGAAAGTGGTGGGACTATTGAAGCATTATGTAAGAAGAAGCATGTCTATTCTGACCGTCATCACCTTGTTCATCAGCTCCTTGGGACTACTAGCGCCGAATCCAGCTAAAGCTGCATCAACTGAGGACACCTATGCTTGGATACAAACAGCCACGACGGGCTTGTCCGCTATTACCTATGGGAACGGACTGTATGTAGGTATTCAGCCTTTGACCGGGCTCATCTACACCTCGACGGACCTGGTGACCTGGACGCAGCGGGATGTAAGTAACCAGACCACTAAGAGACTGAATACCGTCAAATTTTTGAATGGAAAATTTTATGCCGCTACGACCCGGGACGATAATAAAGCGGGGGCTATCTTTATTTATTCCAATGACGGCATCAATTGGAGCGCTGGCAGCAGCAGTCCAGCCCCTTCTTTCACGGACTATGCCTTTTCTTCCTTTGCCTACGGGAATAACAGATACCTGGTAACCTCCTCGAATAATGGAGGGGTTGTCGGCTCTTCCAATGGGACGGTATGGAGTAAAACCAATTCAGGATACGGTTATTTTTATGATGTTAAGTATGTGGGCAACCGGTTTATTGTGGCCGGTTATACTAACACTGGAGGCAGCAGCGGTATAGTCAGACAGTCTACAGATAATACAGGAACCAATTGGGGCCCTGAAGTAAGGGTGGAGGGTACGACGGCCTTGAATGGACTGGCGTCGAATGGCAGTCAAATCATTGCGGTTGGGAGTGGCGGGAAAATTGTACGCACAGACGCTACGAGTCCGGACCTGCCAACCGTTGCCGTAGCCTCTCCGGTCACAGCCAATCTTGCAAAAGTGGCCTACGATAGCAGTAACGGGGGATTGTATGCTGCCGTTGGCACAAACAATACGGCTATAACCTCGAAAGATGGGCTAAGTTGGACAAAAGAAACAATAGTAAATACGTTGGATGCGTCCCCAGCAAATTACACGGACGTCGTTTACGGAGCGGATACCTTCGTTGCGGTGGCAAGCTCCGGCGTGTACAAAAGAAACTTGGCCTACACGGTTAACTTTGACAGTAACGGCGGAACGGCTGTGAGCAGCCAAATCATACCGACCAACAAAACAGCCACCCAACCGCCGGCTCCGTCGAAGACCGGTTATACCTTCGCAGGCTGGTATACCGATAGGGAGACAACGTTGTCGTTCGATTTTGCGGCCACCGCCATAACAAGCGATATCACGCTTTATGCCAAATGGACGGTTAACAGCTATTCCGTGACGTTCAACAGCAACGGCGGATCAGCAGTTAGCGCTCAAAGCGTGAACTATAACGACTTTGCACAAGAACCTGCAGCACCAACAAAAGAAGGACACCAATTTGCTGGCTGGTATGCGAATGAGGGTCTAACGACATCATTCAACTTCGAAGCAACGAAAATAACCAGTAATACCGTGTTGTATGCCAAATGGACGGTTAACAGCTATTCCGTGACGTTCAACAGCAACGGAGGTACAGCCGTTAGCGCGCAAAGCGTGAACTATAACGGCTATGCACAAGAACCGGCAGCGCCGACGAGAGAAGGGTATCGGTTTGCCGGCTGGTATGCGAATGAGGGTCTAACGACGGCATTCAACTTCGCAGCAACGAAAATAACAAGTAATACTATGGTGTATGCGAACTGGACGGTTAACAGCTATTCCGTGACGTTCAACAGCAACGGCGGTACAGCAGTAAGCCCTCAAAGCGTGAATTATAACGGCTATGCGCAAGAACCAGCAGCGCCAACGAGAGAAGGGTATCGGTTTGCCGGCTGGTATGCGAATGAGAGTCTAACGACGGTATTCAACTTCCCAGCCACGAAAATAACCAGCAATACCGTAGTGTATGCCAAATGGACGATAAACAGCTATGCCGTGACGTTCAACAGCAATGGCGGAACAGCAATTACTCCTCAAAGCGTGAATTATAACGGCTATGCCCAAGAACCGGCAGCGCCGACGAGAGAAGGATACCAGTTTGCAGGCTGGTATACGACTGCGAGTCTAACGACGGCATTCAACTTCGCAGCCACGAAAATAACCAGTAATACCGTATTGTATGCCAACTGGACGTTACTGCCCCTTGCAGCTCCAGCCCATGTGTCTGCGAAAGCAGGCGATCAGCAGGCAACGATAGCGTGGAGCGCTGTGGCGGGGGCTACGGAATACAGGGTATATCAAGGAGAGGCATCCCAAGCCTACGCTGACATTCCAGTCGCGACAGTGACGGGTACTACCTACAATTACAACGTGGTGAATCTGACGAATGGTACCACTTACTACTTTGCGATCAAGGCAGTCAATACCGTAACTAGCAGCGTATACTCCGATGAGGTGGCTGTAACGCCAGCTGCGACGGTGCTTCCAGGCCTAACCGCAGTTAGCGTATCGAGCGATAACCCCAATCCGGCATTTGCCAAAGCTGGCGATACGGCGACACTGACGTTTACGGCGAATAAAGCATTAAATGGACTTCCTGTAGTAAAAATAGGGGTCCATCCCGCAGACGTTGCCAGTGTTGGCAACTCTGTATACAAGGCGCAATACACATTCTCAGGAAGTGAAGCGGCAGGCATCGTATCATTTACGATTGATTTCACGGATGCGACGGGGATCGTTGGAGATACGGTAACTTCTACGACCGACGGAAGCAGCGTGATCTTCGATAACACGCCGCCATCAGGAACACTGGTCATCAACGGCGGAGCGTCGTCGACTTTCGCGGCAGATGTCACGTTAACCGTGACAAGCACAGATGGCAGCGGATCGGGACAAATCCAGATGCGGTTCTCCAACGATAATGCCGATTGGAGTGCATGGGAAACGGCCGCTGAGACAAAAGCATGGACGCTGACAGACGGTAACGGCACAAAGACCGTGTATCTGGCGCTCAAGGATGCAGCAGGCAATGTAACAACACAAGCCATTACGGCGATCATTGAGCTGAAAACTGCCCCAGCCCCTTCGAACTCAAGTGACAGTGGCGGTTCTTCTTCCAAGGATGAGTCGATTGCGGTTAATGTGGAGAGTGCGAGCGGCGGGAACAAAACCGTCGTATCGACCGTAATCATCATTCGTTCAACGGATTCGAATGGTCAGAAGAAGGACAGTGTCGTTTTCACCCCTGAGCAAGTGGCTAAAACAGTCGAGCAGCTTGCGGCGGCAGGCACATCTACGGCAAGAATCGTCATTCCCGATACCAAAGACGAAGTGTCTGAGACGAATATCAAAATTCCGCAGGATTCTACTGCACTTTTGGCAAAAAGCAGCGTAGGGCTCGAGTTTGTTAAAAATAATGTGAAAATTGAGGTTCCAGGCGATTCCCTTCAAGAGTTCAAGGACGATATTTATTTCCGTCTTGTTCCCGTAAAAGAAGAGGACAAGCGCAAGGAAATTGAGCAGCGCGCAAGAACAGAGCAGGCCGCACAGCTTACAACCGGCAGCCATCATGCTGTCGTGATCGGTCGTCCGATGAGTATTGATACGAATCTTCAAAGCCGTCCGGTTACCTTGACCCTACCTTTGGGCAAGACATCGCTGACTCAGCAGCAATTAGAAGATTTGGGCGTTTTCATTGAGCATAGCGATGGGACGAAAGAGTTTGTCCAAGGCAAAATCGTTACGTTTGACGAGTCAGGTCAGTTAGGCATTCGCTTTTCAGTGGATAAATTCAGTACATTTACGGTTGTTCATATCGAAAATTGGAATACGAAGGCTGAAACGCATCAAGCGTTCATTTCCGGTTACGCGGATGGATGGTTTAAACCGGATGCCCGCATCACTCGTGCAGAAATAGCGGCAATCGCTGCAAAGGCGCTGAACAAAGAGATGAAGCCATCCTCCGTCTCCTTTACAGATGTCCTTGCGGGGCATTGGGCGAAGGCTGCCATTGATCGCGTGACGAAAATGGGATTGATGGAAGGTTACCCAGACGGCAGCTTCAAGCCGGAACAAACGATCACTCGCGCTGAGCTAGCAAGCTTGGTTGCCCGTTTGAACAGCGATACGGCCAGCAGCAGCGTGGGAAGCTTCTCCGATGTGGACGGCCATTGGGCACAAAAGGCGATTGAAAGTGTGAAAGGAGCCGGCATCATCAATGGCTACCCAGACGGCACGTTCCGTCCGGAGGCAGAGTTGACCCGTGCTGAAGCGGTGACGATGATCAGCAAGCTGCTCGGCAGAGGACCGCTGAGCGGCGCCGCTCCGAAATGGACGGATGTTCCTGCGTCGCATTGGGCGTTTGGCTATATTCAGGAAGCCTCTGTAGATCATACGGTTGGCAAAAAGACAGACGAAGGAGAACTCTTCGTTCCGGCACCTTAGCATTTGCGAGGTGGTAAGGACCTCCTTTAAATCTTCATTTCAAGTCAATGTGAAGGAGACACCGTCAGTGTCTCTCTGAGCCTGTAGACAAAGCTCCTTCTTGGAGCAGGTCTGCAGGCTTTTTTGCTACCGCCACTCGATGGTTACAGAGCCATATAGTGAACGGACGATCTATCCATAGCTAGTATACCCATAAGTAAAAAGGCACCCATTTTGGGTGCCTATCGCTTATACCTACCTACCTATGTGTTACGCCAGTCTGACTTTAAAGTCGTTATAGCCGAACTCACGCACGACTTTGCAGTCGCCATCTTCATATTGGACAGCAATCGCCGGCAGCGGCATGCCGTTGAAGGTGTTGGTTTTGACCATGGAGTAGATCGCCATATCGCCAAAAACCAGTCGATCGCCGCCTTGTAACGGCTGATCGAACGAATAGTCGCCGATCACGTCGCCGGTCAGGCAGGTTTGCCCGCCAAGACGGTACGTGTGAGGCTTCTCGCCAGGCTCGCCGGAGCCAAAAAGCGGCGGGCGATAAGGCATTTCGAGAACATCCGGCATATGACAGGTCGCCGACGTGTCGAGAATGGCAATATCCATGCCGTTGCGATGAAGATCCAGGACAGAGGTGACCAGATAGCCTGCGTTGAGCGCAATGGCCTCGCCCGGCTCCAGGTACACTTCAAGGCCGTATTGATCCTGCATTTTCTTGATGCAGGCCTCGAGTGTTGCGATATCGTAGTCTTCTCTGGTGATGTGGTGGCCGCCGCCAAAATTGATCCATTCCATCTGCGGAAGAAACTCACCGAATTTTTCTTCTACGGCTATCAGCGTAGTCGCTAGATCATCCGAGTTTTGCTGGCAGAGCGTATGGAAGTGCAGGCCTGTTACGCCTTCAAGCAGCTCTGGACGCACCTGGTCGCGTTTGGCGCCGAAGCGAGAGCCTGGCGAGCACGGATCATAAATCTCATGTCCGTCCTGAGTGGAGCACTCCGGGTTGATGCGGAGGCCCACTTTCCTGCCGGCTTGAAGGGCTTTATCTTTGAATTTCTCCAGCTGAGAGAAGGAATTAAAGATAATATGATCGCAAATCGAAATAATCTCGTCGATTTCGTCATCCCGATAAGCAGGGGCAAAGACATGATTTTCTTTGCCCATTTCCTCATGACCCAAGCGGGCTTCAAACAAACCGCTGGCTGTTGTGCCGCTCAGATACTTCCCAATCAGGGGATACATCGTTGTCATAGAGAACGCTTTTTGAGCTAAAACGATCTTGGCCCCTGTACGCTGCATGACGCCGCTGAGGATTTTCAGATTGTTCTCGATGCGCTCATAATCGACTACATAGCAAGGGGTCGGCAATTCCTCAAAGCGCATCTTAACGAACCAGCTCCGGTTGTTTAACTTCAGCATGCTCATCGTCGACAAGCACAGGGTTAAAGTCTTCTACCCATGGAAGTCCCCATTTGTTCAGCTCTTCCATGAATGGATCCGGATCGAATTCTTCAATGTTGTACACGCCGGCTTTGTTCCACTTGCCAGTCAGAATCATCGCGGCTCCGATCATAGCTGGAACACCTGTCGTGTAGGAGATCGCTTGGGAACCCACTTCTTTGTAGCATTCTTGGTGGTCGCATACGTTGTAGACATAGTACGTTTTTTCTTGACCGTCTTTTTTACCTTTGAAAATGCAGCCGATGTTAGTTTTGCCGACCGTGCGAGGTCCGAGCGAAGCCGGATCTGGCAGTACCGCCTTCAAGAATTGCAGCGGAATGATTTGTTTGCCTTCGAACTCGATAGGCTCAATGGACGTCATGCCTACATTCTCAAGGGCTCTCAGGTGCGTCAGATAGCTTTGGCCGAAGGTCATGAAAAAGCGGATGCGCTTCAGACCAGGCATGTTCACAGCAAGGGATTCAAGCTCTTCATGGTAAAGCAGGTACATATCCTTCTCGCCGACTTCAGCGAAGTCATAGACGCGCTTGATTTCCATCGGCTTGGTTTCGATCCACTCACCATTCTCCCAGTATCTTCCGTTGGCCGAAACCTCGCGGATGTTGATCTCAGGGTTGAAGTTCGTGGCGAACGGATAACCATGGTCGCCGCCATTGCAGTCGAGGATGTCAATATATTCAATTTCATCGAAGTAGTGTTTGAGAGCATAGGCCGAGAACACACCGGTTACGCCAGGGTCGAAGCCGCTGCCCAGAAGAGCTGTGATTCCAGCTTTTTCAAAGCGCTCGCGGTAATCCCACTGCCATTTGTATTCGAATTTTGCCGTGTCTTCCGGCTCATAGTTAGCAGTATCCATGTAATGGGTTTTCGTAGCCAAGCAAGCATCCATGATGGTGAGATCCTGGTAAGGCAGAGCCAGGTTCATCACGATATCCGGCTTTACTTCCTCGATCAACGCAATGAGCTCATCCACATTATTGGCATCGACTTGTGCCGTGGTAATTTTCGTTTTACCGCCATCAAGTTTGGCTTTCAGCTCGTCACATTTGGATTTCGTACGGCTGGCAATACAAATTTCTTCGAATACATCACTGTTTTGAACGCATTTGTGGATCGTTACCGAGGCTACACCGCCGCAGCCGATAATTAGTGCTTTGCTCATTGTTGTTAGCTCCTAACTGTGTGTTTTTTTTAGTGTGGAAGGGGAATGCGCAACAACCCGACTTGCTCAGTATCTGTCACTTGCAATTATTTGCAGGAAACGTCCTATAAACAAAAAAGCAAATGCAAATACGCCTAATCGCGCATCACACTTGCTTTAGATATACTCACCTATTAAAAAGCACGGAGCAGTCCTGTTACAAGAGCAACAGACATACTTCTGCAAGAAAGCTCTTTAATATTCGGGATATATCATAAAAGGATCAGAGTCTATATAGCAAATAATCACTTTTACCACTCTTATTGACCGTTTCACAAGTTGATGTGCGGATGCACAGGTTGTAAAGTAACCAACTTATAAAATTTGAGCTTTTAACTCAATCAATAAGGCAACTAAAGTTGCCAATCGGCATTTGACCCGGCTGTCCGTATGGCCTTAACATCCCGGTTGAGATGTGGTCAAAAATTATCTGCTTTAAAGATCCAGATATATTGAATATCAGCTTTCTCACTACCACTTTACCCATATTAGCACAAAAGTCACAAATATCAATAGGTAAATTTTAAATTTTTTGTTGTCTTCCGCAGTGGAAAAGCCTACGGGAAAGAACAGATCTCACGGAGGCGTAATTCTCACGGATGACACGGCATTTACACAGAATGCTAAGTGTCGACAGGATTCCGGTAATTTCTCAATCGTACCCTTATATTCATTCAACCACTCAGCTCTCCTAAAGAAAATGACAACCACTCGGGAGGCCCTCTGGGTCGCCCTTCTTAATATACACAAGTTTAACGAAAATGTTCGAGTACAATTTTGCCAATGGTTTTCCCGACTCTATCTTAGCATGAGCAAGCTTCAAGTGTTCAGCATCGATGGGAGTTCATCGGAGGCGTCTGAGAACAACTGACTTGCTGCACCAGGGCTGTGTTTAAACAATCCTTCTCGGTCTTCTCGTAAAAGATGCGCATCTTAGAGGTTAGGAAACGATTGTTGGTTTCCATAGTATGGTATGATTAGGAACAACTTTGAGAGAAAAAGAAGGTGGCCCGATGGCAAAATGGGATAACATGCTGTCCATGCTTTGGATGCTGCGCTCTGGAAGGAAGCTCACCGCCGCGGAGATCGCGGACAGCTTGGAGATCAGCGTCCGTACGGTGTACCGGTATATCGACGCCCTATGCGCCAGCGGCGTGCCGGTCGTCGCGGAATCGGGCCATGACGGCGGTATTCGAATTCTGGAAAGCTTCAAGGAGACGCCAGTATTCTTCAACTCCTTGGAGCTGAAGGCGCTGGTGGACGCATATAAATTTGCGCAAGGCGCCGGCTATCCGTATACGGAAGAGCTGGAAAGTGCGCTCAAGAAGGTGGAGGGCGGGCTGCACGAAGAGCAGCGTCAGGAGCTTTCCCTGCAGACGAGCGGCATGGATGTGATTTCTCCGGCGCGTCCGCCTTCCGTCGTTCCGTTATTGCGTGACCTGGAGCAGGCGGCCAAGGACGGGCGAACGGTCCGCATCGCCTATCGCAAAGCGAATTCGGAACAGGCCGATGAACGCGAAGTCGATCCGTATGGGTTGGCTTACGACCGTAACGAGTGGTACTCGGTCGCGTTCTGCCATCGGTCGCAGGCGGTGCGGACGTTCCGCGTGGACCGCATCGCGTGGCTGGACCTGGTTGAAGCGCGGTTCGAGAGGCCCAAGCGGTTCTCCGCGTCGGCCTACTTCCGCAGCCAGTCCGAGGGGGGACGAGAGGCGGAAGGACCACTGACGGTCATCCGCATCGAGGGAGAGCCGGACACGCTGAACGCGGTTTGCGGCCACTGGCATATGCGTCACTATTTGACGGAACGGACTGATCGGGAGGCGCGGTTTGTCCTCGATGTCCCGACGATGAACAAGTACCTTCCGGCGTATCTGCTGACGTTCGGCACGGGCATTCGTATTCGGGAGCCGCTGGAACTGAAGTGTCGGATCCAGGAAATCGCATACGGAATCGCACAACAGTACGAAGTCGATCGCGATTGAACTTTGCTGACAACGGTTGTCAGCGAACCCGGTGTACGATAGAGCCAAGGCTGCCGAGGCCCAACGACGACGAACAAAGGACAGGTGAATGAAACCATGCTTCAACATACCCATCAATTGTACGAATATCATATCTGGGCCAACGACCGGCTGTTCGCCCATCTGGAGCAGCTTCCGGAGGATGTATTCCATGCGGAAGTGACCAGCGTGTTCCCGTCCGTGTCGCAAACGTTCGGACACATCTACTTGTTCGACAAGCTCTACATGGCCGTGCTCGCGCAAGTTCCGAACGAGGATATCTTCCCGAAGATCCCGGTCTGGACGGAGGAAGCCCGAGGCAAAACCGTAGACGAGATGCGCGGGCTATTCGCCGGCGTCGCCGAACAGTTCCGTGATTTGCTGCGGCGTACGCCCGACCCGGACAAGGCGATGACCATCGTGCATCCGAAATACGGTAGTCTCGATACACGTTTCTCTGAGATCGTGCAGCATGTCGTTAACCATGGAACGTATCACCGGGGCAATGTGACCGCGATGCTGCGGCAGCAGGGGTATGCCGGGGTCCCGACCGATTATATATTTTATTTGCTGGATCGTCAGGAAAGTCAGGGGTAAATGGTGCGGTGCAAGCGGCGGTGATATTCACCCGATGTCGCCGTTGGCGCGCCTCGAGGCAAACACGACTGTTGTTGGTGCCGTAACGTTGGCACGGTGCTTATGTGAATCAAGTTAGGATTGGAGACATATATGAATACATTCAATAGCCTTACAACGGATAGGCTCGTAATCAGAACGCTGGACATGAGAGATAAGGAAGCCTTTTATACCTATCGTTCTACGCCTGAGGTTTATAAGTATCAATCCTGGAAACCCGCGGATATCAGCGAAGCTGAGAACTTTATCTCGGCGAATATGGCTGTTGTGCCGGATACCGGAGATTCATGGCTGCAAGTAGCGGTATGCCTGAAGGATGGACAGCTTGCGGGGGATATCGGCATTCATTTTCTGGACGACGGTTTCCAGGCTGAAATCGGCTATACCTTTGCTCCCGGATTCCAGGGCCAAGGCTATGCCTCCGAGGCGGTTAGGGCTGTGATCGATTATTTGTTTGCAGGGCTCGGTAAGCATAGAGTTACAGGGTCGGTCGACCCTGACAATCTGAAGTCCATCAAGCTTCTTGAAGGTCTGGGGTTTAGAAAAGAAGCCCATTTTATCAAAAGTTACCGGCTAAATGACGAGTGGTATGATGATTGCGTGTATGCCATATTGGCAGAAGAGTGGAAGTGACGTTGGGGGCCAAGGAGGTGGGGAGGAAAGTTATATCAGCAGTTTTGAATTGTGCCTCAAGTATAACCCGTCCCATGGTCCAGAAGGCGGTAGTCTCAAATCATAAAACAAGGGTTATCCTTTGCCGGCTAGCGTCCGGTGAGGATAACCCTTTTTGGTCGAAAATGTTAAGTACGCGGGTCGTCTGCCGATGGGGAACTCGCTTGCTCCTTTACCGGGTTGTCTTCAAAGTAGGCACCGCTTCTTATCCCGTTTACAAAATGCTGCAGCCATTCATAATAGCTGGCGGCATGCTTCAGCTTGTGGAAATCGGTCAGGCACAGGCTGCGCTCCTCCTCCGTCGTCTCCTCCGCCAGAATGCTTTCGCTTAGTTCAGGGAGGGCTGCTTGGATGGCTTCCTGCATGACTTCGATTTCCCGTTGAAGCTTGGTAGCGAAGAACGCTTGGAACGTCTTGAAGAAATCGGTCTCGGCAACATACAGATCCTTGCGCTCATCCTTCTCCTTCAGCTTGGACACCATCTGCGTCTCGCTCAGTGAGCGGACAGCGTAGCTCATGTTGCTCTTGCTCATATTCATAAATGCTTGCATTTCCTCAAGGGTCATCGGCCGGTCCTCGAAAAACATAATGCCGTACAACTGGCCGAAGGTATAGTTGACCCCGTACAGGTCCATCGTTTTGGCAATCGCATCGATCACCTGAAAGCGAGCCTTCTCGCGAACATTCTCCGGCTCCTTCACGAGCCCCGAAGTGGCCTTCTTCATGGCAGATCCCTCAACTTTCGACTGCATTCGCAGTAAAAATTTACATAACCTTCATACTCGCATAACATTCCAATAACCATTCTCGCAAACATTTAACGTACAATAATTTTTGAACAAATAACGAAATATAGACTTTTATAGCTTGATTATGACAAATATTCAATAATTATTGAAGACAGAAAGATGCGAAGCTCTCCGAGCAGTCTTCGCCGGATCGCCCGGTTTTCGTCTTCCTGCATCAGCCGCTAGTCAATACGGTTGCAGGTTCGCTTGAGGAGCAGCGCTGGTATGGTGTAACCCAGGATGCTGAGCTGCGGGCGGTGCTTAAGAAGCATCCGCAGGCGATCTTATTCTCCGGCCATACGCATTGGGAGCTGGCGGCTGCCCATAACTACTATGGAGGCGACGGAGAAGAGCCGGCTATATTCAACGCGGCCTCCGTGGCCTATCTATGGACCGATGAGGATGAGCATAAGGACGGCAGTCAAGGCTATTATGTCGAGGTCTATCCCGACTATGTACGGGTAAAAGGACGGGATTTCGAGCAGGGTACCTGGGTTCGTGAGGCACAATTTCAGGTCAAGCTGCCTTCAGGGCGCTAGCTTAAGGCGAGTCCGATGAAATTGGACAGGGCATCGCTTGATAGATTCGTTACTTACAAGATGAACGCAACCTGGAAAAAGGTCAAAAGCACCGCGGTAAACGCGTCTTTTGACCTTTTTTCATCTACAACGATATTAAGTCCCTCGACAACTTATTCAACCGCTCGCAGCCATTATCCGTGACCAGCACCATGTCCTCGATCATGATCGAGCCGATGCCGTGCCCGTAGTACGGCGTCTCCAGGCAGATGACCATGCCGGGGCGGAAGACGGTTTCCTCGGCCGGGCTGAGGAACGGAGCTTCCTCGGCGGCGAGACTTAGGCCCGCGCTGTGCCCCAGGTGGCCGCGGTTGTAATTCGGAAGACCCGAGCGGCGGATCAGCGGCATCACCTCGTCAAAGGCGTACTTCATCGGCAGGCCGGGCTCGATCAGCTCGAGCAGCCGGTCGTGACCGGTGCGCAGCGCACCGTAGATGCGCTTCACCGTGTCAGATGGGGGGCCTAGCACGAAGGTGCGCGCGATGTCCGAGCCGTACCCGGCGACATCGACGCCGACGTCGAACTTGATCAGGTCGCCCGGCTGACTCGGGCGTGTGTCGAAGACATGCGCAGGGGCAAAATGCGCCCCGGCTGAGATCATGTGGAAGCGGGATTCCGCGCCATCCGCCTGGGTCAGCAGGGCAAGCCGGAAAGCTTGGGCCATCTCGGCCGCGGAGCTGCCGGCTCGGATGCCCTTGACCGTTTCGGCGATGCCGATCTCGGCGTATTCGCAGCTCTTGCGCAGCTGGGCGATCTCCCAGGGTGTCTTGAGCGCGCGCAGCTCGGTTAGGATCGGAGCGGCCTCCGTCAGTTGGACGCCAGGGACAGCTTCGCGCAGCGCCTGGACGGCCGGATATCGCATCGCGTTTAGCTCGACAGCTACCTGACCGCTGTGTATGCCGTATTCCGCCAGCACCTGTCCGAGCAGTCCGAACATCTCCTGCACCTGATGGTTCACGGGCCGCCGGCCTTCGTATTTCTCGCCGCGCAAGCCGAGCGGATCGTCGACGTCCACCCAGGTGGGGTACGTGCGCAGCTCGCAGTGGGGCAGATCGGCGGGTACGCCTGCCGCTTCGAACTCGTTCATGATGATGACCGTGGACCGGCTCGGGTCACGAAACATCACGGCCAGCGCGACTTCGCTCATCCGCAGCGTGTACATAAACGTGCTGGGGTGGCCGGACAAGTAGTAGAAATTTTCGCAGCCCGACGCCACGAGCGCCTCTACATTCTCCTTCTCCATGATCGCCCGCGCCCGCGACGCGACGTCCTTCAGATGCTCTGCTTTGCTGGGAATCACAATGCCCACTCCTTCGGAATCTTACTCGTTACTCCATATCGGGCACGCCTTCGATTTGCCGCAAAAACTTGCGCGCCCGTTCGGTCTTCGGCTGGACGAAAAACTGCTCCGGCGTGCTTTCTTCCTGAATTTTTCCGTCGCTCATGAAGATAACCCGGTTGGCGGCTTCCCGCGCAAACTTCATCTCATGGGTGACGACGATCATCGTCATCCCTTCCGCAGCCAGCTGCTTCATGACGGCCAGCACCTCGCCTGTCAATTCGGGGTCCAGTGCCGACGTCGGCTCGTCGAACAGCATCACCTGCGGCTGCATGGCAAGAGCTCGCGCGATCGCAACCCGCTGC
The DNA here is from genome assembly GCF_038070315.1 of Paenibacillus filicis. Lineage (NCBI taxonomy): Bacteria > Bacillati > Bacillota > Bacilli > Caryophanales > Paenibacillaceae > Paenibacillus > Paenibacillus filicis. Next base: position 96,114 of record NZ_JBBPCC010000008.1, read on the forward strand.
TGCTGGCCGCCGGACAGCCGGGAAGGGTACTCGTTCTTCTTCTGGGACAGCCCGACCTTGGCAAGCAGGGATTCGCCGATCTCGGCGGCCTGAGCCCGGCTCATCTTCTTGACCAGCGTGGGTGCCATCATGACATTTTCCAGCGCCGTCATATGGGGGAACAGGTTGAACGATTGGAACACCATCCCGGTCAACGTGCGGATGTTCCGGATCGCTTGCTTCTTGCGAGCCGCGTCCATCGAGGCGTCCCAGGCCGCTTCTCCTACTCGGATTGAGCCTGCATCCGGCTCCTCCAGCCCATTCAGGCAGCGCAGCAGCGTGCTCTTGCCGGAGCCGCTCGGGCCGACCAGGACGACGATCTCGCGGGATTGAATATGTAGCTGAATGTCGCGGAACACGACCAGATCGCCGAAGCTTTTGCCGAGTTGGTTTACCTCGATCATGCAGATCACACGCCTTTAATAAGCTTTTGACAAGCGAGATTCGATACGGTCTAACACATACGAGAAGAACATACTCATCAGCCAGTACATCAGAGCGATGGCGATATAGAACGGCATGGCGACATAATATTGCGCGATTAGCAACTGGGCGGCACGCAGCAGCTCGGTCACGGTGACGACGGACACGAGCGACGTCTCCTTCAGCATCCCGACGAACGTATTGCCCATCGGCGGGATCGCCACCCGGGCAGCCTGAGGCAGCACGACGTGCCTCATTGTCTGCCAGGGCGTCAAGCCCAGAGACTGCGCGGCTTCCGTCTGCCCCTTGGGCACGGATAGAATCGCGCCGCGGAATGTCTCGGACAAGTAGGCGCCGATGTTGATGCTAAGCGAAATAAAGGCCGCTGTGAGCGGCCCGAGCGTAACCCCGTAGTCGGGTAGTCCGAAATAGATGATGAAGAGCTGGACCAGAATCGGGGTCCCGCGAATGATGGACACATAACCTCTGGCCAGATTACGGATGAGCCGATTTCCTTTGAGGCGGGCGATGGCCACGACGATCCCGATGATCAAGCCGAAGAACATTGAGACGATCGTGATCAGCAGCGTATAATACGCGCCCGTCAATAGAAATTGGAAGTTCTGCAAAACCAGTTCCATGCCTTACATCCTCCCGGTTGGCGCGGATTAGAAGTTCGGATCTACGCCAAACCATTTTTGGAAAATTTCTTTGAACGTACCGTCCGTTTTCATCTCAGCCAGCGCTTTATTGATCGCGTCGAGAAGCTCCGGATTGTTCTTGCGGAGGGCGATGCCGGCAAAATCCTCTTTGATCGGGTCGCCGACTGCCTTGATCTTGAACTGGTTCTTCTCGACTAACGGCTTGATGGCGAACACGTTGTTGATCGTCGCGTCGATCCGGCCGACGTTCAGGTCCTTCAGCGACGTGATGACATCGTTATATGTGGCGATTTCGAAGCTGCCGACCTTCGGCATCGCGGTGTCGCGCAAATATTTCTCGTCGTTCGTGCCGAGCCCGACGCCGATCTTCTTGCCCTTGAAGTCCTCGAGCTTCTGGATCGTCGTGTTGTCGCTCTTGACGATGACGTTCACTGCGTTTTTCACGTAAGGTGTCGAGAAGTCCATCGTTTTCTTACGGTCATCCGTAATCGTAACTTGGCTGACGAGCGCGTCGTATTTATCCTTCTGCAGCCCTTCGATCAGGCCGGAGAATTCGCCGGTGATGAATTCCACTTGAACGCCCAGACGCTTGGCTACCGCCTTGGCCACGTCCGCATCGAAGCCGTCGACCTCGTGCTTATCGTTCAGGAAGTTGTAGGGAGCATAGGTGCCCATCAGCCCGACACGGATTTTACCGGCCTTCTTGATTTGCTCCAACGAGCCCGATGCGGCTGTTGTTTCTGCCGGTTTATTGCCAGCGTTTGCGTTCGGAGCCGGAGTTGGAGCCGGCTTGTTCCCGCAGCCCGCGAGCGCGATCACCAGAACGCTGAGCAGCGACGCCGATTTCAAAAACTTGCTTAGGTGGTTAGACATAACAGTTGCCTCCTCGAGTCTTCTAAGATGTTGGTTTATAGCGATATAACGGCAGGTTATCCGAGCAATCCCCGGAATTCGAATTTGGCGGTTTCTTCAGCTATGGCTCCAGGTGAATAAGGCGATTGGTAATCCACGTCGTGCATCGGCCCGAACAGCCACTTGGACAGCACGCCGGTAATGAGACAGACCAGAATGTTGGCCCGTAGCGCCAGGTCGTGAGCAGCAGGAAGCATACCGAGCTCGGTAGCCCGCTGTATATTGTTCTTGAACGCTTCCTCGAAGGCAATCCAGGTCTGCGAGACGGCTTCCCGGATCGGCGGGTCAGCGCCCTGGCCCTTCATGAGCAGCAGAGCCATCAGATCCCGATTCTGGTCGGCGAACGTGAATAAGTCCGTTAGCAATCGCGCGGACGAACTCACCATGTCGTCCACCGTACCCGCATGCTTGCGGTAGCCTTGCTGGATGACTTCGATTAGCTTCGCTTTACCGCTCTCGATGATCTCCAGCGCGAGCTGCTCCTTGCTTGGATAATGCCAGTAGAAGGTACCTTGCGACACCCCAGACGCCTTGACGATGTCTGAAATCTTGGTGCCGTGATAGCCCTTGCGGGCAAATAAGTCGAGCGCCACAGCCATTAATTGCTGACGGCGGTTCTGATCTTGTTCCGGTAAAGCAGGCAGCTTCCATCGCCCCTCTCCACTTGACTGATTAGTCAGTTAAGGCTAATTCCGATGGGCTTACTATATTTTAAAGCTGTCTTTCTGTCAAGACCCAATCTGCGAACATTGTCGAATGCTGGATGGCGTTGACTATAGAATATCCCAAGGAAACAAAAGCTATCCAGATGTTATGGCCTAGGTACCCTGCACACTAACCTTTATGTAAGTACCTGAACTAAAAGTGCATACTTACTTATTTGCACGGTGCGATTTATACTCTGGAAGTAAATCCTGAAGGAGGTCATACTCATGAAAACTTTGATTATTGTAGCGCACCCTAGTCTGGAGAAGTCCGTTGTAAATAAGCGTTGGGTAGAAGAGCTGAGCAAGTATCCTGACAAGTATACGGTGCACGAATTGTATAAGGTGTATCCGGACGGCAATGTGGATGTGGAAAAGGAGCAGCAACTCATTGAATCCCACGACCATCTTATTCTGCAGTTCCCGATCTATTGGTTTAATTGTCCGCCGCTTCTTAAAAAATGGCTCGACGATGTGTTAGCGTATGGCTGGGCCTATGGCTCCAATGGGGATAAACTGAAGAGTCGCAAAGCGGGGTTAGCCGTATCTGCCGGAATTGATGAAGAAGATTACCGGGAAGAAGGGAAATACCATTATACGCTGGAGCAATTGTTAGCTCCCTTCGAAACGACCTTTCGGTACTGCAAGGCTGATTACCGTTCGTTCTTTGCGTTTTATGGTACAGAAAATGAGACGCCAGCAGACGACTTGGAACAAAGCGCACGCCAATATTTGAATTTTATCGATAGCCTGTAAGCGGCAGATGTAGTGAAGATGACAAAAAGAAGTATGTTCCAATTAGGACATACTTCTTTGGCTATCAGATGAGCCGAGCCTACCGCGGCACAGTCTCCAGAGCAGGCAAACCGTTCTTTTCTCCCCACTCACACATCATGTTTAACAAGGGAAGGAGAGACAGACCCCGTTCCGTTAGAGAATACTCAACTCGTGGGGGGACTTGAGGGAATTCCTTGCGCAGGATCAGGCCATCCGCCTCCAGCTCTTTTAACATGACACTTAGCGATTTGAAAGAGATCGTGCCGATGCTTCTCCTCAGCTCATTATGCCGTAAAACTTTATGTTCAGCCAGCCAATACATAATAATCATTTTGTATTTTCCGCCGATTAATGACAAGGTATACCCGAATCCCGTATCTTTTAGCGCCACACCAGTAGGAACACAGCTTTCACTCATCCATTACACTCTCCTTGGGGTGGATATAGGTTACATATATGCATACTTCATATTTTACAGGGATATGGGATAGGGGTAAAGTAAGCTTGAAAATAAGTAAAAAACCGAAATGTTTTTCTCTTTTTCCCGATCCCTTACACCTTTATGATGATGAAAGTAATCAAATCCGAGGACTTTCTTTCATAAGCTAAACGTATGATGAGAGGGCAAGGGAGGAAATCAACCTAATGTACCGCATACTTCAACTCCTACATTTTGGCTATCATCAAGCAATGAGCTGCCTGTTTCCGGTTGCAATTTTTGGAACTTTAGCGATATCCCGCGTGATCGAGGTGCCTTTTCTTTACCGGTACGATGCCATTCTTCTCATCCTGCTTGCCGTGCAGTACCTGATGTACCGCAGTGGACTGGAGACACGCGATGAAATTAAAGTCATCTGTGTCTTTCATCTCATAGGCTTGCTGCTGGAAATTTATAAGGTCAGGATGGGATCATGGTCATACCCGGAGCCTGGGTTAACGAAGGTGTTCGGTGTACCGCTCTATAGCGGATTTATGTATGCAAGTGTAGCAAGCTTTATGTGCCAGGTGTGGCGCAGACTGAGGATGGACATGACCGGCTGGCCGGGACTTGCTTCTGCAGGACTGCTGGGAGGAGCCATCTATCTGAACTTTTTCACGCATCATTTCATTCCGGATTTTCGTTGGTGGCTGACAGGGCTTGTCTGTATCGTTTTTTGGAAGACATGGATCATCTATCGGGTACGGATGGTGACGTATCGCATGCCATTAACGGTTGCTTTTATGCTGGTAGGTTTTTTCATCTGGTTAGCTGAGAACATTGCTACATTTCTGGGCGCTTGGACGTACCCTGACCAACAGCAAACTTGGCATCTTGTTAGCTTCAGTAAGATCAGCTCGTGGTTCCTGCTGGTTATCATCAGCGTCATCATTGTTGCACAACTTAAACATGTGAAGGCTGGCAGGAAGACGAAAGAGGGCTAACTCGTCAGGCAGAATACCTATTTGATAATCAGGCTTAGTTTCTTTATCTTGAAATTTGTTTGACATCAAACTATAATCTAGCTATGGAAATTAGAGATGGCATTTCGTTGATATCGAAAATTAGAGAGAAAGTGAATCGGTTTATTGTCACAGAGATGATGAAGCATGGGATAGAAGGCATAGGTACCTCGCATGGCGATATCTTCTATGCGCTATTCCAGAATCCCAGGCTCACGATGGCCGATATCGCTCAGAAGATCAATAAGGATAAGTCCACAGTTACCGCACTTGTCGACAAGTTGGCTCGACTCGGTTATGTGGCCAAGGAAAGGGATAGCGAGGATACGAGGGTTGTCTATGTGGCTCTAACCGCTAAGGGGAGTGAGCTGAGGCCTGTCTTCGAATCCATATCCCAAGACATGCTGGACGTGTTTTACTTCAACATTTCTGAACAAGAGAAAAAAGATCTGCTTCACATTTTAAAAAAGATCCACGGGAATTTTTAAATTTTTTTCGATATATAGTTTGATATCAAACTAAACGAAGGAGAGGATATGATCATGAGAGATTTTGCGAAGGAATTGCCCAGTCATACGGAGATATACATCGGTGAACATGATTTATTTGTAGAGATATTCGAGGGAGATGCTCTCCCCGGTGCAGTTCAGCCAAGGCCTCCGTTGTTATTTGTACACGGTGCTTATACAGGAAGCTGGATGTGGAGCAAGTATGTCCCGCACTTCATCCGAGCAGGGTGGACCTGCTACGTCATGAACTTGAGAAGTCACTACAAGAGTAGGCTGCTGGATATGACGAAGATCACGTTCGATGATTATCTGGAGGATATACGCGAGATTATCGCGGCGTGCGGTGTTCCGCCGATTCTTGTCGGCTTCAGCATGGGAGGGATCTTAAGTCAGAAGCTGGCCGAAACCACCCTGATCGCCGGGCTGGTATTAATCGATTCCGTCATAAGCCGAGAGGTTTTTGAAGCCGTACCTTACGAGCAGATGGACTGGATGGCACAGGGACTCATACTGCCTGCCCCGGTACGTGAAGAGATTTCAAGCCTAGATGAAACGGCTGACGACATCGAGTTTCAAAGAAAATATTTGACTATGGAGTCATCGAAGGCGTTTGGGGCTTTTGTTTTTTCAAGCGAAGCCAAGGGCATATCCATAGATAGCAGGTCGATTGTTTGCCCATGCCTGGTGGTCAAGGCAGTAGGCTGTGAGGATGACGACCGCCGGGGCCTCGTGACAGCGGAGCATCTCCGTGCTGAATATAAAGGGCTGTGGCATACCACCCATACCGGCGTGCTCGTAGGGCAGCGATATAGGGAAGCGGTGGATACGATCCTAGATTGGTTAAAAAGATATTGAAATGGACTCGTCCTCGGCTCCATAAGCCCTCAGCGGATGCCTTCGTCTGTCTGAAAGACTATGTACGGCTTGTCGGCGAACTCGAGGCTGAGAAGGACATGCTGCATAAACATTCACAACTGGAAACCCCGATACGTAAGATGGTGGAAGAGAGCCTGGGTGAGGGTGTAGATGAGACGACTTCGTTCGTAGGAACTGGCGATCCTCAGAAACGTTGTCGGCTCTATGAATATCGGATTAAGGATGGCAATTACCCTTCGGGAGCGTCTTATCGGCCCTCAGCGGGAGACCGCCGTTAAACTTGTTCAGCAGACATTAATGGCTTATACTAGGATTAAGGGAATTAAATTAATATTTTAATCTATTATTAATAGTGATACACTAGCATTAGGTTATTACGATACAGAAAAAATGTGTGACTAGCCTGCGCCCTGTCTTGCTGTGGCGCCTAAGCCCGTGCGCTACATTCTTTCTGCAAACTTTAGGGTATAAGGACGGTAAAAATGAGTAACCGACAAACTAAAACAGACGTAATCTTAATTGGCGCAGGAATCATGAGCGCTACGTTGGGGTCGCTGCTGAAAGAATTAGTACCGGACTGGGAAATCACAGTGCTTGAAAGGCGAGAGAAGGCAGGCGAGGAAAGCTCCAACGAATGGAATAATGCGGGAACCGGGCATTCATCACTATGCGAGCTTAACTACACCGTTGAAAAACCGGACGGTTCCATAGATATTAGCAAAGCGATAAAGGTTAATGAAGAGTATCAGGTATCGAGGCAATTTTGGTCGTATCTAGTGAACAGCAAGCTGATCCGCAATCCGAAGGATTTTATCAGTCCCGTGCCTCATATGAGCTTTGTCCAAGGGGAAGACGATGTAGCTTTTCTGAAAAAACGTTTCGATGCGTTGTCCAGCCACCCCCTATTCCAAGGGATGGAATTTTCCGATGATCCGGAAAAACTGAAGGAATGGACGCCGCTCATGATGAAAGACCGCAAAGTGAATAAACCTATCGCCGCAACTAAAATTGACTCTGGAACGGATGTCAACTTTGGTGCTTTAACGCGCATATTGTTCGACCACCTGAAGAGCAAAAACGTCAATATTAAATTCAAGCAAAATGTGGATGATATTAAACGTACCAGCGACGGCTTGTGGGAATTGAAGGTTCGTAATGTCGATAGCGGTAATGTTGAGCGCCATTCGGCCAAATTCGTCTTTATCGGCGGCGGCGGCGGAAGCTTGCACTTGCTGCAAAAGTCCGATATTCCTGAAGGTAAAGGGATCGGCGGATTTCCGGTAAGCGGACTGTTTATGGTCTGTAAGAAACCGGATATTGTCGCACAGCATCAGGCCAAAGTATACGGAAAAGCTGCGATCGGCGCGCCTCCGATGTCTGTCCCTCATCTGGATACTCGGGTGATCGACAAGAAGGAATCGTTATTCTTTGGGCCGTTTGCCGGCTTCTCGCCGAAGTTTCTCAAGCACGGCTCCATGCTGGATTTGATCACTTCCGTAAAGCCGCATAACCTGGTCACGATGCTCGCGGCAGGTGTGAAGAACGTTCCGTTGACCACCTACCTGATCAAGGAAGTTATGCAGTCCAAAGAAAAACGCATGGAGGCTTTGCGGGAATTTGTCCCGAATGCCAAGAGCGAGGATTGGGAACTGGTCGTCGCGGGTCAGCGTGTGCAGATTATTAAAGATACGGCTGCCGGCAAAGGAACACTTCAATTCGGTACGGAGGTCATTAGTGCCGCGGATGGCTCGATAGCTGCACTGCTTGGCGCTTCACCGGGTGCTTCTACCGCCGTTTCCGTCATGGTGGAGATCATCCAAAAATGCTTCCCTCAGCATTTAAAAGCTTGGGAGCCGAAATTAAAAGAGATGATTCCTTCGTATGGCGTGTCCCTGTCGAAGCATCCGGAGATTGTCCAGGATATTCATACATCCACAGCGCGGGCGCTTGGTCTGGCAGGCAAAGAACAAGCGAATCCGAATAAGCAAAAATCTATCGTTTGATTAAGGAAGCATAGATGGCCGTTTAGGCCATTTATGCTTTTTTTTGTTGGCGCAATTAGCTCCGCAACATCAAATTTTCAGCAATAAAGAGCAAGAACTGCCGGATGAAAAGAGTTATTCTGAATATCTTGCAGGGCAGAATCGGGGGAGAAAGGATGATAGCTTGTGTTTACCTATGTCGGAAACGGTGCATATTGTTATGCAAATTCCACATCCATGCTGCTGGATAGCATCGGGGAACAGGTTTCGCCGAACCTTATCGAGGTGTTGACCGGAGTAGGATTGGGGGCGGTTTGGTTTAAGGAAGACAACATGATTTTTTTCTCCAATGGTATTCCCCATCTAGGGGTTAGCAAAGCCATGGACATTCTGGGGTGTGCAAGCAAAGAAGTTTCTGGAACGGATGAAGCTGGATTGGTGGAAAAGATAGCGGAAGAGCTTAAGGAACATCCGATTATGATGGGGCCGCTCGATATGGGTTTTCTGACCTATATGCCGAATCATCCATATCTGCATGGCTCCGACCATTATGTGTTGGCACTTGGGTTGGAGGACGGATGGGTTCGACTGCATGATCCGGCGGGATATCCTTTTGCTACGCTGCCTGTCCGCGACTTGATCCAAGCATGCAAAACAAACCGACTGCAGTATCGGCTTTATCCAAATGATCTTATCTATCACTATTGGAGCGAGCCAGTGAGGCTGCAACACCGAACATCGAGTGAAATGTATCGCGAAGCCATACGTTACTTTCGGGAAGTGTATTTGGATGCGGATCGCCTCGCATCGGTACATGGTTGGATGACAGGGGGCGATGCTATTGCGGCATTGCAGCGCCATGTAAAGGCAGGGGAAGTTGATCCGGGACTGCAAGGTCACTTAACGCATTTTGCATTTCAGGTCGGGGCAAGGCGAGCATTGAACTACAGCGAGTTTTTCCAATGTGAGAACCCCAAACTATCCGGGCTAAAATTCATGCAGTCCGAGATGTTCGGAAATTGCCATGGCCTTGCCGTTCGGGGGGAGTGGCAAGCGATAGGCGATTCGTTACAAGGTTTAGGCGAGTTTGAACAACAATTCCGTGAGCTGTTATTTCAGAAACATTAGAAGGTCATATCTATAATATAGAAGGGCCTCTCAGTAGAGGAGCCATTGTCATCTAATCTATGAGATACTAGGTTCAGTAGCGATGACCATCGCGAGCTAGTCCAGGATAAGGCTCGGCCTTGTCCTGGACAGTCTCTGGGGGAGAACGGATGAAAATTGATCGCCTATTAGCTATGACGGTGCTGCTGCTCAATCGCCAGCGGGTCAGTGCCAAGGAACTGGCCGAACGCTTTGAAGTTTCGACGAAGACCATTTACCGGGATATGGACACGCTGAGTCAGTCGGGAATTCCGGTTCTGGCGCATCAAGGAACATCGGGCGGGTTCGAAATTATGGAGGAGTACACAATTGCCCGCCAATTTCTAACGCTGAGCGAAATAGAAGCTATTGTCGCGGCTGTAAAAGGCATCAACACCGTGATGAATGATCAAGTATTCGCTACGCTGCTCGATAAAGTAAAAGCCCAGCTCAGTAAAGCGGATAGAGTGGCTACAGGGCAGCCAAGAACGGGCATTGTGTTTGACTTCAATCCGTGGGGCCAAGGCGCTGGCGCAAGCGATAAAGCCAATAAGCTCAGGCAAGCGATAGAGAGCCATAGCTTGGTGTCCTTCCAATATACGAATATGAACGGCGCAGAGAGTGAACGGGTCATCGAACCGGCGGTGTTAATTCTCAAAGGCTATATCTGGTATGTGCATGCCTATTGTACGATGCGGGGTGAGTTTCGGGTATTCCGGTTATCCCGTATGAAAAATCTGCAGGTGCTGGATCAACCTTTTATACGTCGTCAGGTGCCGTCATTGGAAGCTTATGCATGGGATCCGCAATGGTCGCAGGACATCAAGGAAGAGATGGTGTTTACCTTCAGCCCGAGGGTTGGCTACAGGGTCGGGGATGCGTTCCCTCCCGAGCTGCTCACTTATCGAGACGATGGATCGATACAGCTACATGGGCGATTTCCGGCTGACGAATGGTTATATGGCATGCTTCTGAGCTATGGGGAGCATGTCCACGTGGAGCAGCCGGAGCATGTGGCCGCTGAAGTGGTGAGCCGTGCTCAAAAAATTGTGGAGCGCTATGCCAAAGTGGACAGATAGCTGTCTACTTTTCCTGGTTATACTAAGCTTAAACACTAGGAAATGAGGCAGGCGAATGAATACCTTTCAGACTGAAAAACCGCAAATGACGCTGGCAGGAGTGACTGTACGTACCACGAATGCCGAGGAAATGGGTCCGAATGGACGCTTGGCGCAGCTATGGGATGATTACTTCCGCAATCAAGCTGCCTTACAGGCGAATAGCCATCTTGCTCATCTTATCTATGCGCTGTATACCGACTATGAAAGCGACGCAACCGGAGCCTACACGGTGATTATCGGGCATGAGGTGGACGGTGCTGCGGCTCCTGCTGAAGCCGAAGGTGCCCGTGCCGTTGTGCCAGCGAGCCGATATAGGGTATTTACGACGAAGAAGGGCCCGGTACATGAAGTCGTTGCCGAGGCATGGGGCCAAATCTGGGACTATTACAAGGACTCAGAGGAAGTTAGGGCCTTTACCGGGGACTTCGAGGTGTATGACTCCCGGCATTTCGATCCTGCGAATACAGAGGTACAGATCTATATTGCTATCGCATAAACAAAAGGACGCCGGATTCCGGCGTCCTTTTGTTTGATCCGAAGCTGTTGTCCATCTTAGCGGTTAGACCGCTCGGGGTACAAACGCTTCTGCCTCCGCTGCTCCTCCAGCACTTGCAGCATCCGGGATAGAATGCCGGGATACTGCTGGGCGAACGCAGGGTGGGCCAGATTTCGCGTTTCGAGCGGATCTTCCGTTAAGTGATACAGCTCGTATTCGTCGGGGCAAGGTTTTGTTTTGCTCTGTTCGACCCACGCTGTCCCCTTTCCGTCTGGGTCCCGAGCAGGCCGATAGGTCGTATCCTCCACGCATGGAGTGCTCCAGAACTGAGGGTTATCGAAATAACGGGAAAGCTTCCACAGTTCTTTTTTTCCGTGCCGGTAGAGGAACGTGATGACTGTCTCAATATGATTAGGCTGAATGACAGCCGGATAGGGATGTCCAAGCGGGCTGATCTGATGCTGGCCGCGGGTGATCTCATCATCGGTCATGAAATAAATAGGTTCCTCCGCTATGGATAAAGGATGCTGTTCGCGAAGCAGCGGCGTGAGATTGCGTCCGACAAGCCGGCGGGCTTCACTGAATTGGCCTTGCAGTCGGCTTTGTACCTCAGCGATATCGATATTCGCAAGTCCGAGCATAGTAGGCAGCAGATCGACATGGCTTGTGAGGGTATTTGCCTGTACGGGCTGCGGGAAGAGCTGACGATTATAGATGAGGAAAGGGACATGTATCACTTCCTCATAGGCACAGTACATCTTCTGGTACAACTGACCATGGGCGCCGAGCAGGTCTCCGTGATCGGAAGTAAAGATCACGATCGTATTGTCATAGAAAGAACTATGGGTAAGTGCTTCGAACACTTTATGCATCTGACGATCGGCATTTTTCTGCAGCTGGTAATACAGCTTGCGGTACTTGCTCTGATCGGTAATCGGCTGCAAAGCTTGGGGGTAGATATCCCGGTAGCTAGCCTGACAGCGAGGCTTGCTGAGCAGATCCTCGTGGATGGTTGGCGGAGGCGGAACCTCTGGCATAGGACCCACGTCGAACCGGAACACGGGCAGCTGAGCCGTGAGATCGCCGTATAGCACAATATCATGCGGATTGACGAATGAAGCCACCACGAGCCAAGGTTCCTCTTGCCCGGTGTCATGGTGGAGCCGATCCAGTGCCTGGAGCAGCTCCACCGTCTCTTCGGCATATCCTTCATCTCGGCCGCTTACGCCGAATGCAGCGGAAGATCCGGAATTTCGCGGGTTCTTGCCATGAGGCTCGGGACCGATCCAATCGGAAAATCCGAAGCTGCCCAAGCGATTGGCAGACCTGTACAAGTCTTGCTTCTCATTAGGAAGACCCGTCAGCGCATCATAACTGGCCAGGCTCGTATGCGTGCCTGGAATGACGATATCTTCATGGGAAATATGCCATTTCCCTTTATAGTAGGTTTGGTATCCAGCGGCACGGAAGTAATCTCCCATGGTCGGCACCGCGTTCGGGTCTAGCCAAAACATATCCGAATCCGAAGCGTGCTTGGCGATTCCGTCCGTCTGAGTGACACCATGGAGGGATGGATAGTGGCCGGTGAACAGCGTAGCGCGGCTAGGGCAGCATGCAGCGCTCCCGATGTAATGCCTTTGGAATTCCACGGCGTGCGTTTTTAATAGCTGCTGCGTGATCAGGTTCTGCTGACGCCACTCCCGAATATCCTCGTCCTCATAGACGGGAGGGTAGCGTTCTTCATCGACGACAAACACGAGAAAGTTCGGTTTTTCCAGCGGATTAGCAGAGGATCGAGGGGTTTTCAAGCAAACACATCCTAGGCCCATAGTTTTGACCTAATATATGTAGCGGGAGGCTAAGATAGAAGCTTTGAGCGGGTCTGCTCATGTAGATAGATTAACAGGGCAGTTGAAAAAAACCAAAGCTACACGGCTGGAGAACCAGGTCTATTCGAACAGAGTGGTGCGATCGGAGTTCGATAAAAACTGGAAAACGGTTGTGTCCAGAAGCGGTTATGTGATATATATTGCGACCAGGAATCATGCCACAGTTACGGTACTGCTTAGCACCGGCTCCAGTAAATTGCTTATCTTTAGCCAAGGAGGCAGGGTACAGTACCAGCATAACCGATAGCCGTTTCAAGCTTTTTCCCATCAATTACCCTCTCCTTAGTCCGTTTAGGAATTTTGATTAAGTAATGCGTAATTCTCATCTTACACGACCTCTCCGGGCATGACAATGTACCTATCTTATAGATCGTAAGAAATATAAAGATTCTTCTCGCAAGGTTTAACTTGCAATATTTCAGCGAATATATAGTAATTTTGGGAGTCCTCTAGTAAACTAAACGTGCGCAGTAGGATATTTGGCCCAAGACAATAATCACAAGACCTCACGATTAGGAGAGCGTATTCTGGTGACAAAGAGACAACGCGGAAGACGGTTAGCCCTGTTAACGGTCATTCTAGGGACAGCCTTAATGATGGGAAATGTACATGCAGCTAGTCCGGATTTGCCGAGTGTAAGTAAGGATATCATTGATCCCTATCAGATGTACACGTACGAGCTCATGATTCAACAGATGGATCAGCTGGCCTCTGCCTATCCGGAATTAATCGAAGTGATATCGATAGGCAAGACGGATCTAGGACGGGACATCAAGGCGGTTCGATTAGGAAAAGGGGAGGCCTCTGTTCTCATAGACGGGTCTCAGCATGCGAGAGAATGGATGGGTACGAATCTGATTCTCTATATGATCGATCGTTATGCCTATGCATACGAGCACAATATGAAATATGATCAATATGTCGTTAGGGAATTATTGGACCAGAGCTCGATCTGGTTTGTGCCGATGGTCAATCCGGACGGTGTGTCGCTGCAGCAGCGGGGGCTGGAGGCTGTACCCGATTCATTGCATGCTGGCTTGCTCCGCATGAACGGCAATAGCGGTAGCTTCAAACGCTGGAAGGCCAATGCTCAGGGGATCGACATTAACAGGCAGTACCCGGCACTGTGGACCGGCATCCGCAATTCGCCTGCTTATCCGATGTTCAAGAATTATAAGGGTTCAGCGCCTGCTGAGACGGCGGAAGCAACCGCCATGATCCACTTTGCCTACAAGGCTGATCCGGAGATTGCGCTTTCTTACCATACCTCGGGTAAAGTCTTGTACTGGAATTTCAAGACACCACCGGAACATCTGGCACGTGATAAGAAGCTGGCCGATGCCATCAGCGCGATGACAGGCTATAGACAAGTGAAACCGGACAAGGATCCTTCAGGCGGAGGCTTCACGGATTGGTTCATCGCACAGTTCGGGCGCCCAGGATTTACGGCAGAGCTGGGGACGTATCAGGAGGAAACCGAGCTGCCGCTCTGGACGTTCACGGGCATCTGGGAAGAAAATCAGAAGCTGGGCCTCTACTTGGCTGCAGAAGCGTACAAGCTCTGGCATGAGCGTTATCCGGTGGAGAAGGTCGAGGAGAACATCCAACTGCTCGAATCCGTTCAACTCTACAACCGCCCTAATGAATCATTTCCCGTCGGAGCCAAGCTGGATGGAGCCAAGGTCATAGCCGACGCTCGCCTTGGCGATTGGTATCGTGTCCCGACCTGGCTCGGACCGAAATGGGTTCATATACAGCCAGGCTCTTATCTGAAGGGCCATAGTGAAGACTATAAGGAACGCATGAAGCTCACGGACAAAACGTCGATCTATCCGTACCCTAACGCGGACGACTCGGTCGTGGTTGCCGAGTTGAATCCGCAGGAAGTGGACGCCTTGGAGCGCTGGAACGGTTGGGTTTCGATTCGAACCTGGTTCGGTCAAGGGTGGATTCAGGAGAAGAAGCTGGCCGTGGTTCAACATCCATAGGATCAATAATCATAGTAAAGAAAGACGAAGGAGGCTAGGCCATGGTTCTCGTTACCCGTAGTATGACCGGTTTACTGGTCGCAGGATGTGTTCTTGTGTGTGGTTTCCTGCTCCCGGCACCCGTTAGCGCCAAGACGCAGGGTGAGCAGCTGATTTGTCTGGACCCCGGTCATCAATTGTATGGGAATAACGCGTTAGAGCCGGTTGCACCGGGTTCGGGAGAAAAGAAAGCCAAGGTGTCTTCCGGGACCCGAGGTGTCGTCACGAAGAAACCGGAGTACGTGCTGACCCTGGAAGCCTCCAAGCTGCTTAAGGACAAGCTGGAGCTGCTCGGCTACCGGGTCGTCATGACCCGGGAGTCTCATGAAGTCGATATGTCTAATGTTGGGCGGGCTCAACTGTGCAATGACGTTCAAGCAGATTTGGCGGTACGGATACACGCCGATGGGGATAGCTCTCCCAAGACGCAAGGCATGTCCCTGCTGTATCCGGCATGGACGAAGGAGAATCAAGGGATCTTTGCTCAGAGCAAGGAAGCGGCGGAGCTCATCTTGAATAAAGCCGTCGCTGCTACGCAAGCTAGCTCTCGAGGCGTGGTGCCGCGTTCGGATCTTACCGGCTTCAATTGGTCCACGGTGCCGTCCGTTCTGGTGGAAATGGGCTTTATGACCAACCCCGATGAGGATCGGCGGTTATCGGATGCTGGGTATTTGAATATCTTAACCCAGGGAATCGCCGATGGGATTAACGAGGCGATGGCGTATCCGGCCGATGGGCCCGACGTGCAAGAGTCCTCTCGGATCTACTTGCCAACGGGCACTCAGCTATATGAACTGTCCAACGGGAAGTTCACCCGTACTTCATTGGGTTTGTCACCGCAGATTCTGGAGGTTGCTGCCACAAGGGGCAATTGGGGCAAGGTGAGCACTTGGGTCGGCGAGCGCTGGTTGCCTCTCGGGCAGGCGCTGACGCCGGTCCATTCCGTAGATAAACAAATTGAGCTCCAGGCTAACACGCCGTTCTATCGCAGTCCGCTCGACACGCAGCCCGCCGGGCGGCTGTCCGCTCAGAAGGTGAATATCCGGGAGCAGTGGCAGGAGTGGGTGCTGATCGAGACTTGGCTGGGGAAGATGTGGGTGCGGGAGTGAGCGCCTAAGAAATTAAAAGATGACTGGAAGAATTGAAATTAGTCATTCAGTGGAGAAGGACTTTCAATTTAATGAAATGGAATCAAGAGGCCGCTGCCATTGCCAACGTATAATGGCTTGGATAGGATCTCAAAAAGGACTGGCTGGCACCCGGATTAATCGGTGCCGGCTTCTTTGCATTTTCCACATGAAACTGTGAATATGGGCTACAAATCTATTACTATAATCTGGTACTTTAGTCGTTAGTATGATAGTATGAAATTGTTGCAATTTGTTAAAATTTGCTGATTCATGCAGTGAGTATTAATCAGTTTCTACTACATAAAATCATCATTAACAGGAGGATCCATGGCGAAGATTATGGTGAATACTTGCCCCAATTGTGGAGCAAACCTGGCGGTAGATTTGGACCAGATCTGTGAATTTTGCGGGACGGCCTACATTCCCAAAAACCTCGTATCCCTGGCCAAGATGGACAGTCAAACCAAGCACAAGTACATCACCTCGTACAAGGAAAGGCTCGAGGACAACAAAGAAAATATTCCGGTCGCGGTTTCCCTGGCTATGTGTCACATCGATGCGCAAAATTATGAGTTTGCCTTCGAAATTCTGAGGAAGTTGGCCGAGAATAACTGCTCGGATCCCAACGTCTTCTACTATATGGCGCTTGCTATGCTCGAAGGGAAAAAGCCGCGTGTACTGCGTATGGACAAAGTCCGCAAGGTAGAGTCGTATTTGAATAGCGCCCAGGTTTTGTCCAGCGGTAACGGCTTGTACTATATCATGCAAGCGGTGATCAAGCGGGACTATTATGAATATTACTTGTTCAATATGCACCCGGGAGGGAGCAGCAGGACGCTTCTGGAGACAGCGAATAATTTTAATCTGGATGCGGAAGAGGTTCACCAGATTATAAAAATCGTGAAGCTCGATGAGAGCGATCAACGTTATTTTGACTCCGTGTTGGCCATTTAAACCGAAAGGTGATGCTATGAGCACTCTAAAAAAACTGTCAGATGTCTCCTATGAACAGCTCCCGCTAACAGAGAAGCTGGCCTATCTGAACAATAGTCTGACCACTGTGGCTCCTGCTTTCCATCAAGCGGAACCTGATTTAAAGAAAAACCGTCTGTTTAACAACTTGGCTACTAAGCCGGTGAGATGCTGGTTCATTGTAGCTTTTATACTCAGTGCATTGATAGCTGCAGTTAAGGAAGCCCATGCCATTTCCATGACGGCTGCCATCATCCTGTGGAGTATTGTCGCTCTGCTGCTGATCGTATACTTCATATTCAAGAAAAAAGTCGATGGTTATTTTATTCGTTATAATGATAAGTTAACGGCAAAGTTCACAGAAGAGCATGAAAGCAAGCTGGATACTTACCATGCTGAACTTAGCCATCATCAAGCTGAATTAGACGAGTATAATGCGAGAGAGCTGACTTATGAACAAGCGGCACAAACGGTAGAACAGGCCATTCATTACCATGGCGTGAGATTTTGCCGAACACTGCTCGGGGTTGATGAAACGGAGCTAATTGCCCTTCACATCCTCTCAGCACCCGTTCGAGAGAAACTCTCCAAAAGTTATGGCGAGCAGGCAGTAAGTGCTTCCCATCAGGTCCAGTATATCTGCATGACAGATACGGAGCTCTATGAGATGAATGGGGAGCTTGATTTGTTGAGTGGGGAAATGACCAATTATGACACAGCAAGAGTGCTTTATTCGAGGATCAAAAATGCTGAGGAACGGCAAAACCAATATAATTGCTTGAATTTCTTTGCCATTACAACCAGTAATTACGATGGCAGCGAGAGCGATGTTATGTACATTCCCTCCGGCAACCTTAGGCCCCAAGTTCACTATTATATTCAATCCGTAACCTGGGCACCGCTGAGTAAGGACGCTTTGCTCTATGCTCAAACGAAAGAGGCTCGCAAGGCGGTCAATTCATATATCCAAACTCCGTTATATTACGATAAGTTCCAGGAAGTCGTAAAGTATATCCAAAATTATAACTGTCTCAACTACGAATCCTACAAGCAGATGACAGAAACCCAAGCAGATATTGATAATTATAAAACGGTTAAACAGGTCGTAGAAAGAGCGGTAAACCGAATGATTCGCGAGAGCAGCATGTGAAGAGAATCAGCTGATCACCGATGCGCCTTCCTAGCACAGGAGGGCGTATTTGTTTGGCAGGGGAGTCTCATCCATGCGCCCGCCAAGACCATGATTGATTAAAATCAAATCGTACCTTGTATCCCACTGTCGGGCCCCCGTATGCTTAGACCAGTTAATAGGAAGGTGAGGGGTCCATATGCCAAATTCGTACTCTAGTCTGATCCAAGGTTAGCCATTACAGACTGGGAGGAATGACAGCATTGAACACGGACATTACCACGATGCGGCTGGAGACAGAGCGGAAATAAACTCTCGAGAGAGCGGTTTGGCGAGCGTCAAGCTAGATAATAGAAGAAAGTCCATCCTGCGGGATGGACTTTTTCATAATTTATAGGTTGTTACTGGTAGCGGGAAGGGACTATTGGATTCATCAGGCACCGGATGTATATAATAATGGACATGGATAATAGATAGGTGAAGATAGAGGATTGAATTAATGGGAGGTACTCTATGAAAGCATTGGTATTTGAACGGTTTGGCGGGCCGGAGGTGCTCTATGATGCAGATCTGCCGGACCCTGCGCTGGAACCGGGGACGGTGCTGGTGAGGATGCGAGCGGTCGGGTTGAACTTTGCAGATATTTACCGCAGACGTGGCGATTATCACCTGGCCGGTACGGCCCCCTATATCTTAGGCTATGAAGGGGCTGGTCTTGTGGAACAAGTTGCCTCGGATGTCCATACAGTGAAGGTTGGCGATCGGGTCGCCTTCGCCGACGTCCCGCATGCCAATGCGGAGCTGGTGAAGGCAGATGCGGACCACTTGATTCCGCTGCCGGAGGACATCACCTTCGAGCAGGCGTCTGCCTTGATGCTGCAGGGACTGACTGCGCATTATTTGATACATGATAGCTACCCGGTTGGGGCTGGCGATGACGTCTTGATTCATGCGGCTGCAGGCGGGGTAGGGCAGATCCTGACGCAGCTATGTAAAAGCAAGGGTGCAAGGGTGATCGGATTGACCTCTTCCGGCGCAAAGCGGGAAGCTGCGCTGAAGGCAGGGGCGGACGTGGTTCTGCTGTACGACAGCGATTGGGTGAATGAAGTGATCCGCTGGTCCAGAGCGGGCAGCGGAGTGGACGCCGTCTACGATGCGGTGGGATCTACGTTAATGGATAGCTTCAACGCGGCGAGAGTCAAAGGTACGGTCGTTTTCTATGGGATGGCAGGCGGAAATCCGCCGCATATAGATCCCCGGATGCTCATGGATACGTCCAAGACATTGACGGGAGGCGATCTGTGGAATCATGTGGTGACCCGGGAGGATCGGATCGAGCGGGCAGGCACGCTCTTTGATGCGCTGAGACAGGGCCTCCTGCAGCTGGAGCCGCCCAAGCGGTTCTCCCTTCAGGAGGGCGCAAAGGCACACCGGCTGATGGAAAGCCGGGGACATGCTGGTAAAATCCTGCTCATTCCCTAGACGAGAAATAGAAGGCGGAGGCACCTTGAGTATATAGGCCGCCCGTTCCGTTCGGAACTGGAAAAGTTCTGAACGGAACGGGCGGTCTTGTATTCGTGCTTCCTAAATAATGCGGTCCACAGAAAAGATTGGCCGAACCGCGAGCTTGGTTGCTCCGCTTTATGGATGGATCATGAAGTTGAGATTGGAATAGGCTGTTACATACTCTTGTTGACGCGCATACAGCTTCTCGGGGTCGAAGCCTACTCCGAATAATTCGGGGTCCGGCTTAAATGTAACCCGGGTTCCCGTGTCCGTGGAGGTACCGACGGTCATGAGTCCAGATTGGGGAATCCCCTGTCTATACTCTTGACGATAGGTCTTGCCGTCACGGCGAATTTCGACGGTCAGCTTGTGGGAGAGTGCATTCACCACCGCCATGCTGATCCCTTTCTCGGCTCCGGGGACCTGGAAGGGGGCACTGCTGTTAAACCGACTGATGTCCGTAAATAACGATTGAACCGTTGGGAATTCCGTATGTGGAAGTGCTTGGACCGGAATGCCTCTGCCGTTATCCGAGACGGTGATGCTGCCGTCATCATGCAGAAATAAATGAATTTCACTGCAAAAACCGGCTTGGTGTTCCAGAATGGAGTTTTCGACGACAGCCCACAGGATGTGGTGAATATCGAAGTCTTGAGCTTTGCCAAGATAAGCCCCGGCGTTGTTCCGGGTTTCCATCATGTCCATATAATCGCTGGTATCCAGTAGATCACCGACAGCAGCCAGCAGCAATAGGAATGGAAGGGCACGGTGATGGGGGAGCGCATACCGTCCTCCGCTCTCTTGAACTAATAAATCAGCGCCTAGCAGAGCCTTGAGATGGTGGTACAGCTGACCCGTTGTGCCCATCCCTAATCGGTCCACCAGCTCGGAGCCTGTCAGCGGTTCGTGGAGAACGGATCTGAGGATGTCCAGGCGCTGCTTATTGCCAAGTGCAGCTAGAACCTTGGAAGCCTTCTCGCTGTTTAATCCCAGCAGGTGTTCCATTCTGCGCTCCTGGGGTTCCCATCGGAGGCCTTGGTCGCCTAGCTGAGCATGGCCCGAATAGTAAACGGAGCTTGTGTGGGTCTCCGGGAGGGCGGGGCTCATCCCTGATTTTTTGTCTATCACCAGGTGTTGAAGGAGTTGTTGCAGGTTTTCCATCTGCATCTTGAGTGCATCCATCTCACCGGCTAAGTCACGGGTCATCACTGAAGATCACCTACCCTTAAAATTAATTACGTAATTACGTAATTATTATAAATCATAAATCGTTACGTGTAAATACTTGGAATATTGTGATCGAATAATCAAGGAAACGAAATAAAGGATATGAAACTGAATCATCGAATAGAAACAACATCCAAGAGATGAAGAAGCGATAGCTGGCGGCGAGTGGGGACACCTTGCCGCTGCCAAAGTACTGGTGAACAGCAAGGACGTGGCCTTTGAAGCTCCCGGATGGATCTGATCTCCAATCATCCCGAGCTGACCGGCCTGGTTGTCCGGGAAACTGTAACCGGATTAAGAAAGGGGTGATGGCGGTGAGAACCGACATGATGTGGATGAGGCTGGAGCTCGAGGGGCGACGCTGGCTGCTGCTGGCGACCGAGCGCGGGCTGTGCAGGATTATATTCCCGCATGAGGATCTGGAGAGCTGGAGCGGCTGGATCAGCCGGGTAGCTCCTCGTGCCGAGCTGAGAGAGGACCCGGCCGCGCTCAAGCAGACCGGTGTGGTGCAGTGGCTGCATGCTTATTTTGATGGGGAGCGGACTTCACTCGCACATATTCCGCTGGATCTGATCGGCACGCCGTTCCAACAGCAGGTGTGGACGGTACTGGGACAGGTCCCGTACGGAGAAACCCGGACGTATGGGCATATCGCAGCTGTGATCGGCAGACCCCAGGCGGTGAGGGCGGTTGGCGCGGCCAACGGGGCCAACCCGATTCCCGTTCTGCTGCCCTGCCACCGGATCGTCAGCGCAGACCGCAAGCTGACGGGCTTCCGCGGCGGTCTGGAGATGAAGCGCAGGCTGCTGGAGCTGGAGCAAGTGGAAGGCGTTGCAGACGGCGGTCATGCCCGGTTCCAATTCTGAAAGTGCACGATGCTTCAACGGTTGGATAGAGCTTGTAAGCACGGAAAAGCCCCGATGAACTCGGGGCTTTTCGGCATGGTGCCGCCTCGGGAGCTATGCTCCACAGCTTAGGCCGGAAGCTGCCTCAGCCTGGCTTCGGTCCATGAAATACCTGGTCTTGCAGAAGATCTAGCGCTTGCCCAATGCTCTCCAGTTCCTCCTCCGGGATATGCCGGATGCGCTCCTCGAGTCGGGCTTCAGCTTGCGCGAACACGCCGTTCATCAGAGCTTCCCCCTTGGGTGAAAGCCGGATGAATTGCTTGCGCCGGTCATCGGCAGCCGCAATCTTTTCGCAGAACTGCTTTTCGGTTAGCTTCCGGAGCTCACGGCTGGTATTCGGCATGGACATATGCATGCATTCACTGATATCGCTTAACGTAGCAGGCTGGCTGACGGCCAGATATTCGAGAATTTTATATTGAACGCTCGTGACGGTATCCGGCTTCAGGTCCTTGGTCATTTCATTGGAGACTTGATGAACGGCGGCCGTAAAGGCTACGAATTTTTGAAATAAAGCATGCTTGTCCACAACATCACCTCTACTGACAACATACCAAATTCATTATCAAATAACAATTATCATTTGACAACTAAATAATGGGCGTGCTACCCTTTACTTATCAAATGACAAGTAAAGAGGAGTGCCTGACATGAATATGCTCATCATCTATACCCATCCGAATCATCAGAGTCTGAGCTATGCCTTTCTCGAGGAAGTGATCCGTGGGAGCCGCGAGAACGCTGCGGTGCACGATGTGAAGATTCTGGACTTATATGAAGAAGGCTTTAACCCGGTTCTGGTGTTTAATAAGAATAAACGCAGGAGAGACATGCATAGCGACCCGGAGCTTGAGGTGTACAGGGAGCAGCTTCGATGGGCGGATAAGATCGTATTCGTCTATCCCATATGGTGGGGACGGCCTCCGGCCATGCTGATGGGGTACATCGACCAGATGTTTGCTTCGGGATTCGCGTACAAGGATAAGGGCAAGCTGCTGCCGGAGGGGCTCTTGAAGGGGAAGTCAGTCGTGTGCATTTCTTCGATGAAAGGCCCGGCCCTATACCCGTTATTCTGGCTCAATAACGCGCACAAAATCTTAATGCGCAAGGCGTTGTTCCAATACGTAGGCATCAAGCAGGTCAAGTTCTTCGAATTCGGCAATATGGAGAGCCCGCGCGGACGGCAGCAGGAGAAGCTGAACAAGGTGTATCGTTACTTCAAATCGCTAGCGGGGTAAGGCAGGATGGGAACAACGGGTATACAGGATACCCGGACGAAGAAAAACAACCGGGCAGTTGTCTGCACCGGTTGTTTGCAAGAAAAGCATATAATTATTTGGCCGCTGTCGTGGTCGCTCCCGGGTGAATGCCTTGTACCTTGCCGACGACCTTGAATTTGCCTTCCTTGATCTTGGAAAGGTCAATTTGGGAAAGGTCGATGTTGGAATCGGCCGGTTGAAGCGTGGCCGAAGCACCTGCTGCGGTCTTGCCTTCAAATGTCCCAGACACGGGGCCGATGACTTCAAACTTGCCTTCCTGAGCGTTGGAGAGGTCGGGCTTGGCGTCAACAGCTTCAAGCGCTGGGGCCGTCGAAGCGGCTGTTGTCGTTGAGCCCTCCAGGTTGCCCTGCACCTTGCCGATCGCCGTGGCCTTGCCTTCCTTTACCTTGGACCAATCAATTTTGGCATTCGTCGCAACGAGCGTTACTTTGTTGTCTGTCGCTTTATCCGTTGTTGCCGCAAAAGCCGCTTGAGCCGAAACCACCGTAATCGCCATCGCTGTACCGAGCATAATCAATTTCTTTTTCATTTCTTTTCCATCTCCTCTGTTTGTTTGTTTTTCTCTTACACTTATGAGTTTAGCCTGTACATCTGGAGTTAAGATGGAGCGGAGATGTGATGTACGTGTATTTTGGGAGGGAATATGGCTCTGGGGTCCCAACCGCAACCTATAAGCAAAAACAACCGGGGCAGTTGCCTGCGCCGGTTGCTTGGAGATGCTGCTATAGGTAGCTTGCCTTTAGTAGGGGAGCTGTCGGATCTAGTGCCTTCTGCGAGGCCGTTGGAGTTTGTATGAAATGAAAGCTGAAGACAACGCCCTCTGCCGTATTTCTGGCTCGAATGCCGATGCCCAGCTGCTGTAAAATATGCTTGGTCAGATACAGCCCCAGCCCGCTGCCGCCCGTATTCCGGTTGCGTGACTGCTCGAGCCGGTAGAAGGGCTCGAAGATCCGGTCGAGTTTGCCCGCGTCGATTTGTGCGCCAGTGTTCAGAATCTCCAGCGCCGCGCTGCCGGTCCCGGCAGCCGCGGTGATCACGACTTTTTCCCCCGGATTCGTGTAGATGATCGCATTATGCGTCACATTGTTCAAGGCTGTCTCCAGCAGCTTCCTGTCGGTGCGGATCGACAGATCCGCCGGTACATCTGCTTGCAGCGTTACGCCTCGCTGAAGTCCCAGCTCCTCATACTTCGCCAATAGCCCTTCGACAGTCTCATGCAGCGATACCTGCTCATCGCGTCCCATGACGGTCAGCTGATCGGACTTGGCGACACGGAGAATATCCGAGATCAAGGTCTCCATGTCCTC
Organism: Paenibacillus filicis; assembly: GCF_038070315.1. Taxonomy (NCBI): domain Bacteria; kingdom Bacillati; phylum Bacillota; class Bacilli; order Caryophanales; family Paenibacillaceae; genus Paenibacillus; species Paenibacillus filicis. The sequence goes on from NZ_JBBPCC010000008.1 coordinate 120,573, forward strand.
GGCCACCTGCAGGGTTTTCTCCAGGTAGACCTCCCGGTCTGCATAGATCCCGATCCGGTAAAGCATGCCTTCGAGCTGCCCCTTCATAATGGTCAGTGGCGACTTTAGTTCGTGGGAAACGGCCGCGAACAGCTCTCTTCGGCGGTTCTCGACTTCACGTTCGCGTTCCATCTCCAGTTGGAGCTGCGTATTGGCCGTCTGCAAGTCGCCGATCGAGGTCTGCAGATTGGCTGCCATCGTGTTCAGACTCGCGGCCAACCGTCCGATTTCATCGGAAGAATGCACCGGGATGCGTGTATCCAGGTTCAGCTCGGCCATTCGGCTGGCGGAAGCGGTAATTTTGCGGATCGGCCTCGTAATCAGCATCGTGTACAGAAAAGACCCGCCGACTGCGGCTATCACAATAAATAGTCCCACGTAGGGAGCCAGCAGCATGAGGACCTTGGAGGCCTCATCGATAGGCTGGAGGGTAGAGGTGGCGGTCAGGGTGGCTGTCTTGCCTTGGTAGGTCACGGTTCTTGTCAGCTTCGGGCCCTCTTTCGCACCGGTGACAGGAGTGAGCGAGGTGAAAGGCGCCTCTATGGGGGTTAGCTGAGATACAGTCCCTATAGCGTTGACTGAGCCTAACTGGATCTGCGGGAATAGAGACTTCTTCTCTCCGTCGACGATGAAAATCATGGAGTTTGTACGCTGTCTCACACCCTCCAGCTCTTTGGTGAAGTCCTCAGCGGATAGCGCCGGGCTCTTGGCGATAAATTCGTCAACCTCCCGCTCAAGCTGATGCTGCTTGTAGCTTTTGTAAGTTGGTGGCAGCAGCGTGAAAATAATCAGATAGGTGATCACGGAAAAAAGCAGCAGAATGGTCCCCGTTAAGGCGAACACTTTAAAGGCGATGTTGTTCCGCATGAAAGCTGTCCGTTTTTTAATGTTCAAGTTTATATCCCACTCCTTTCACCGTCTTGATGTAAGGAATATTGGTTTTCTTACGAATATTTTTCAGATGGGTATCGATGATCCGGCTGTCGCCGAAATAATCATAACCCCAGAGCTGGTCCAGCAGCTGCTCCCGGGTTACGATCTTCCCGGGCTGGGCGGCCAGGGTTTTCAGAATCTCAAATTCCTTGGTCGTCAGTCCCACGGACATGCCGCCCACATAGGCGTTATAGGAGTCCATATCCAGCCGGAGCTCATGAAATTCGAGCCAATTGCCAGACTGGACAGGACGTGAGCGCCGGAGTACGGCCTCGACTCGTTTGATTAGCAGCTTGTAGGAGAAGGGCTTGGTCATATAATCGTCAGTCCCGTTCTCGAAGCCTTGGATTTGATCATGCTCTTCATGGAGCGCAGTCAACAGAATGATAGGAACATTGGACTGCTGTCTAAGAATCCGGACGACATCATGGCCATTCAGGTTAGGCATCATGATATCGGAAATCACCAGATCGTACGTGTCTTGATTCCACAGCTCTAGGCCTTCGGCGCCATCGGAGGCAGACGTGACGGCATAGCCTTGCGAGGACAGGAACTGCTCGAGCAGCTGCCGGATGGCAGCGTCATCTTCTATGACGAGGATACGTTCGTTCATGATTGGTTCACCCCAGCTCCAGTATATACGCTGAATCTGAAGTTGGTATGAAGTTAGAGCTGTTAGTTTCATCCAAGAGGGTCGTTGTGGGAAGAGGGAGTTGAAAGTCGGAGCATGCAGAATCACAAAGCTGCATGCTTCTTCGCGACTCTGCCGGGAGAAGTCTATTAACCTCGCAGGATCGAAATCCCGAGCTGGCGGTAAGGCTGCAGCGTCTCGTCCGGCACTTCATGATCCGTTATAAGGTAAGTTAGAGCATGGGTCGGAGCTACGATAAAGGAGGAGGCGGTTCCCAGCTTATCCGCTGTGGCCAGAGCGACGATCTCGGAGGATGCTTCGATCATCTGCTTCTTCACATACGTTTCCTCCAGATAAGGGACGCTGATCCCGATCTCCGGGTGAATGGAGCATACGCCGAGAAAGCACAGGTCGGCGCGTATTTTGCTTAGCGCCTCGACGGTTGCCGCTCCGATGTTGACGAGCGAGTTTTTGTGCAGCTGTCCGCCCAGCATGACAACATCGATCTTCGGATGGGCGGCCAGCGCGACAGCGATAGGCGGGCTGTTGGTGATCACGGTCGCCATCAGGTGATGCGGCAGGCGCTCGGCGACCCTCAGGGTGGAGGTACTGCCATCCATGAGGATGACTTGACCGTTCCTGACGAGGGAGATGGCCGCTTCTGCGAGCTTTTCCTTGGATTCGACCGAGTCGCGCTGCCGGTCCTCGAAGTGTGCGGCCGAAGGCGACTTGGGCAGGGCTCCTCCATGTACGCGATGGAGCAGGCCCAGCGAGTCCATTTCACGCAGGTCACGGCGTACGGTGTCTTCGGATACGCTCAGAATCTGGCTCAATTCTGTCGCAATGACTTTTCCGTGCAGCTGCAGCCTTTCCAGTATGGCTTGGTGCCTTTCTTCTCTAAGCATCACAACAGGCTCCTTGGGGTTATTGGATTGGATAGGTCGGGCGATTTTGAATGGAATCATTATAAGTGATGGCTCTCATTAGGGTCAATGAAAAGCAAGGATAAACATGCACGGTCATTCCTGATTTCTTTCATTGACAATACGTGTTTTTGCGATTTATTATACGTGTATATAATTGTTATTGCGCGATTTTACTTGCATATAAGAGGGGGCCGTGAAATGGGAGTCATGGAGGTGCAACCCGGTAAGCTTAGAATCGGTGTGCTCGGCTGCGGTCCGATTTCCCAGGCAGCGCATTTTGAGGCGTGCCGGAGAGCGGGAAATGCTGAACTTTACGCGATTTGCGATGTGGCGGAGGACTTGCTCGAAGCTATGCAGAATCTGCACAAGCCGAAGGCGGCCTATACCGATTATGACCGGATGCTTGCCGATCCTCAGGTGGATGCGATTATCATCGGCATCGCCGACCAATTTCATGTGCCGATGGCTTTGAAGGCGATCCGGGCGGGGAAGCATGTGCTGGTCGAGAAGCCCCTGGGTGTTACGGTCGAGGAGTGCGAGGGGCTAGAATCTGCGGTACGGGCATCGGGGCTGATCCTGCAGGTCGGCACGATGAAAAGGTTCGACCCGGGCATCGCTTATGCGGAGAAATTCATCCGGGAAGAGATGGGCGAGATGCTCGCCCTGAAGGCCTGGTATTGTGATTCGACGGTCCGCTATACGGTGTGCGGGAATGTAATGCCGATCCCGGTCCTCAGTGAGAACGCCAGAAGACCGGAGGGCGCTCCTAAGCTCGACCGGCAGCGCTATTACATGCTAACGCATGGCAGTCATCTGGTCGATACGGCCCGGTTTCTGGGCGGGGAGATCGTCCGTGTACAGGCGTGGCATGTGCAGAAGTATGGCGCGTACAGCTGGCTCGTGACGGTAGAGTACGAGAGCGGAGCCGTCGGTCAATTGGATCTCACGGTAGCCGTACGGATGGATTGGCACGAAGGATTCCAGGTGTACGGCGAGCATGGCAGTGTCGTCGCCAAGACGTACAACCCGTGGCTGTTCAAGTCTAGCGTGGTCGAGGTGTACTCCGCGAAGGATGGGCTGTTCCGCAAGCCGCTAGGGGAGGATGCCCACTTCTACCGTCTGCAGGTGGAAGCCTTCGCCGATACGATTCTGCAGGGTGCCCCGATGCGCGGCGCCACTGTGCAGGACGGCGTGCAGGCGATGAGAGTGATGGCGGCGATTGCCCGGTCCGTGGAAACCGGGGGAAAAGTGAATGTGTCGGACATCACTGGGGGTGTCTGATGGAGCTCGGGATATTTGCCAAAACGTTCGCCCGTCGGTCCGTGGAGCAAGTGTTCGAGGCGGTTCACAATCACGGTCTCTCCTGCGCCCAGTTCAACCTGTCCTGCGCAGGCTTGCCGTCCATGCCAGACCGCATCGATGAAAATACGGCCCGAATGATCGGCCGGGAGGCTCGGGCCCGTGGCATACGGCTGTCAGCCGTATCGGGCACCTTCAACATGGCCCACCCCGATGAAGCGCACAGGTGCCGTGGCCTGCGGCGGCTTGCCGTCCTGGCCGCGATCTGCGGAGAGATGGGCACATCGGTGATTACGCTGTGCACGGGAACCCGGGACCCGGAGCATATGTGGCGCCGGCATGCGGACAACTGCTCGGCTGCAGCCTGGATGGCGATGGCTGACACAGTCGGCCAGGCGCTGCAGATCGCCGAGGCGCATAAGGTCACGCTCGCCATCGAGCCCGAGGGAGCCAATATTATTTCCACAGCGGCCAAGGCTAGGAAGCTGCTGCTGGAGATGGGCTCACCCTATTTGAAAATCGTCATGGACGCAGCGAATCTGTATGATCCCAGGCAGACCAAGCCGATGAACGACGTGCTTAGTGAGGCTTTCCACCTGCTGGGCGAGCATATCGTGATCGCGCATGCCAAGGATGTGAGTCTGGCTGGTGACTCGCCATTTGTAGCGGCCGGCCAAGGGCTGATCGATTATGCACATTATGTGCAGCTATTGCGCGCACACGGCTTCGACGGAGCCCTCATCCTGCATGGCCTAAGCGAGGAGCAGGTGGGTGACAGCGTCCAATTTCTGAGAAGCCAGCTTCAAGCTTGAATCCCCTTCAACTCTGCCGACAGCTGATCGAATACCTCCCGGTGCGAAGCGATAATACCGCTCGTCCCCCAGGTAAAAGGATTCCCCTTGCTGTCGGATACCGTCCCGCCCGCTTCCTGCACGAGCAGGGCGCCTGCCAGCCAGTCATAGTAGTGGCTTCCGAATTCCCAGTAGCCGTCCAATTTGCCGCAGGCCACATAGGCGAGCTGCAGGGAGACCGACCCCAGCATTTTGACCGCCATGGCTTTGGGCATCACCTGAGCGATCCCGCGAACCGTCAATTCCGCGGATTCCGCATCTTCGGCTGGCCTGGAGGGCAGCGAGGTCGTGACGTAGGCGTTGGCCAGGCCCTTCTTCTGTGAAACGTGAATAGGCTGCCCATTCAGATAGGCGCCTTCCCCCGCCACCGCGTGGAATAACTCCTGACTGCAAGGGTCATACACGAAGGAAGCGGCCGGTTTCCCGTCACGAACGAGGCACAGCGAGAAAGCGTACAGCGCGAAGCCCTGAATATAGTGCAAGGCCCCATCCAACGGATCACAAATCCAGTACTCCCTGGCGTATTCCGCCTGCTGCTGCTGGTCGACGTCTAACTCCGAATCCGACCAAGGGATGGACGGGTATCTGACAGACACCTCAGCTCTCAGGGTATCGATGACCCAGGTATTCATCGCTTGAATCTCCGCAAAAATTTCTTCAAAGGTGGACAGTCGCAGGTTTTGTTTGGATGTCTCATGGATTCGGGCACCTACGGTACGGATAAGCTCGCTGCAAAAGGTCATATCGATGGTGGTCATACTGGCATCAACCTTTTTTTGGATCGTATTTTAAAATACCACTAAAATGAGACTAATAAAAAGCATGCCGATGAGACATAAATAAGATTAGATGAAGATAATGGCTTCCAGCACATGTGTATTGTGAGTGGTATGTATAGATACTACTGTAAAATAAGTGTGCTCGTCAAGATTAGTCCCATCTGTGTCGTACATAGGGGCAGCGCAGCGGCTCTGGCTACGCAGGGAAACCCGAAGAAGCAACACTCATCGTCGGATGTCCGGTTGCTTCTTCGGTTTGTTGAGGTTTCCCGCCCTGTAAGATTGCCCGTTGCTGGAACAAGCCGCTTACAAGCCGCGATCGGCCGCATCCGCTTCCGTGTAGACCGAGATGAGTACAATCGCCAGCTCCTCGCCGATATTCTTCACGATATGAGGCGTGCAGGCATTCCAGGAAAATGAATCCCCCGCGTCAAATTCAGCCCAGTCTTCGCCCTGCTGAGCATGAATCCTCCCTTGAATCACCACATGCACTTCCTCGCCCTCATGAGCATGAGGAGCTTCGCCAGTCGAAGCTCCGGGAGGAAGCTCTACCAGCATCATCCGCATATTTTTCGTCGAGCTTAGATGCTCAACCCGCAGCTTCTCCGCACCGCTGGTCGTGACCTTCCGCTCGTCTTTGCGGACGATCTGCATCCGTTCTTCCTTTTTCAGCAGCAAGTAAGCAAGCGGCACCCTCAAAGCCTGTGCGATGCTTTCCAGCGTGGCAATGGAAGGAGAGGTTTTATTGGTTTCGACCTGACTGAGGAAGCCTTGAGACAGGCCGGTTTCTTCACAGATCTGCGCGATTGTAATTTTCTTGCGCTTGCGGATTGCCCGTATGTTGGAGCCGATATCCATAGTGATCCCTGTCTTTCCAAAATATTTGTGATAGTGAATATATATTTATATTAACAATGATTTGATTGACACGCCAGCGGAACTGCGATAAATTACTTATATAAAATATAATTTTCTATTACTAATATTTCATTTCGAAGGAGAAATTTATGAACACATCGTATTCCTATGATGTACAGCTTCCGACTGAGATGGACTCCGATAAAACCTATCCGGCTGTATTCACCCTGCACGGGAGAGGGTCCAATGAGCGGAATATGGCAGGGCTGGTGGCGCCGCTGGAAGGCGATTTTATCAGGATTCATATTCGCGGAGATCTTCCGCTAGGCTCGGGCTATCAATATTATGAGCTGAAGAGCTTTGGCAATCCGATCCGGGAGTCGTTCGATCAGGCCGTTCAACAACTTCAAGCGATCATCGGTCAACTGACCGAGCAGTACCCGATCGATCCAGGCCGCCGCTACCTACTGGGCTTCAGTCAGGGCGCGATCCTATCAATGACGCTGGCGCTTGCGATGGGCGACCAGTTGAAGGGCATCGTGGCGCTGAACGGGTATGTACCTGAGTTTGTTAAGACCGAATATTCGCTGCGCGATATCCGGGACGTCTCGGTCTTCTTGTCCCATGGAGAGTATGATTCTATATTCCCGGTGCAGATCGGACATGAGACGGCGGCTTATGTGGGCGGCCTAACGCCTCGTCTGACCTTCCATACCTATCCGACCGATCACAGCGTGTCCGAAGAAAATCAACGCGACTATCTGGCTTGGCTGCAATCCGATGCCGGGCTTACAACCCCTAAGGAGTGATACGATTATGATGCCCTCATATTTTTTTGCGCATGGCGCGCCATCGATTGTTCTGGAGGATAACGAATACACCGCTTTGCTAAAATCCTTCGCGGCAACTCACCCTAAGCCTAAGGCGATCGTGCTTTTCTCTGCGCACTGGGAGCAAACGACGCAAACGGTGGCTGCGGCAGAGCAGTACAGCACGATCTATGATTTTGGCGGCTTCCAGGATGAGCTGTACCGGATGACCTACCCGGCGCAGGGGGATCGTCCGCTAAGTGATCAGATTCAATCGCTGTTTGCCCAGCACGGAATTCCGAGCGTATTGGACGAGGAGAGAGGACTGGATCACGGAGCCTGGGCGGTACTCAAGCTGGTGTATCCCGATGCTGACATTCCGGTTATCGCGCTGTCGGTTAATCGTTATCTGACCAACGAGCAGCAGTATGAGATCGGCAAGGCATTGTCCGCGCTGCGTGAGCAGGATGTGCTGATTATCGGCAGTGGGGGAACGGTCCACAATCTCAGAAGATTGAACTGGCGGGCGAATGGGGTTGACGACTGGGCCGAAGCGTTCGATAATTGGCTGGAGAGCAAGCTGGAAGCCTGGGATACCGCTTCGCTGTTCAACTACATGGAGCTCGCGCCGCATGCGCAGGACGCGGTGCCGACGAGCGAGCACTTCATTCCCTTGCTGCTCGCCATGGGCGCAGGCGATGAGACCCGTCAGGCCAAGCTGCTGCACCGCAGCTATCAGTATGGGAACCTGAGCCTTAGCTGCTGGCAATTCAATTAATGTAAGAAGGCGATTCGGCAATGGTTTTAACCGTAAGGGCAATAACGGTAAGGACGATTATTTTTTTGCTGGCTGCGACGTTCATCGCGCAGCAGCTTACCCACTTTGGGCCGCTGCTCTACGTAGTAGGCGGCCTTGTCTTTGTAGCGGTCGTGCTGCTGCTGCCCCAGCTCAAGGGGATGACGCGGTGGCTGACCGCTTGCTTTATGGCCGGCGGCGCCGTGCTCTTGCTTCTGCGGGGGGCTGATGCCCGGCACTGGTTCGAGGCGGCCGGCATGAATGTTACGCTGGTCACCTTATTTGTCTTCGCGCCGTTATTCGGCATTCCCGTCCGGATTCCGGCCTATGTAGAGGCTCTCAAGCGGTTCTACGACACACGCGTGCGAAGTCAGACGGCTTTATTCACGGGTACCCAGCTGCTGACCCAGATCATGGGGGCCTTTATTAACGTAGGGTCCATTCCGGTCGTGTACCATCTGGCCTTCGTCAAGCCTCGTCCAGACGGTATAGCCGGACTGCTCGCCCAGGCGATGAACCGGGGATTCGGGGCGGCCATCTTCTGGTCGCCTTATTTTGCGGCTATGGCGCTTGTCACCTCTGCGCTGGAGGTCCAGTGGTCGTCGCTGCTTCCGTACATGGCGGGCTTATCGCTGCTCAGCCTTCCGGTTAGTCTGGCCTTGGAGGCGCGCAAGCTCCGCGCGCAGGACGCAGTCGCCTCGGTCCCGGCTGAGCAGGCCGCAGCAGCGCAGCAGGTAGAGCCTGGTGCCGGAGATGCTGCCGGATTTCCGCGAGGGCTAGGCCTCTATCTGGCAGCGGCCATTGCCATCGTGCTGCTGCTGGAGCAGCTGGTGCAGTTGCCGATGGTGCTGATCACCTGCATGGCCGCGGTGCTGTTCCCGCTCATCTGGTGCTTAGCCAAGGGCGCGATGCCGACCTACAAGCAAGGGCTGGTGAACCATGTGACTATCACGCTGCCTGCGTTGCAGAAGGAGATCGCGTTGTTTCTGGCCGCAGGCTTCTTCAGCGGCTCGATCGCGGCAACCGGACTGGGGGCATCCGTGCCTGCGCTGCTGGGGGCATTCCCGCTGCCGGTGCCTGTCACGTTCTCCATCCTGACCGTAGCCTCCGTGATCCTGACGTCCATGATCGGTCTGCATCCGATCGTGCTGGTTACGATTCTGGCTACGGGTATCGATCCTGCTGCCGTGCAGATCAGTCCGGTCTATTTCGCGGTGCTGCTGCTGGGGAGCTGGGGCATCTCCAACCCGCTCTCGCCTGCCTCTGCGGTGAACAATCTGCTTGCAGGGCTGGCGGGCCGCCCGCTGTTCGGGCTAGCGCGATCCAATTATCTGTTCGCCGCCGTGATGGCGCTTGTACTTCTCCTTTATCTCGGTATCTGTTTCTCCTGAATCCCGTCTAGCGGGCCCAAGACCTTAGAGCAAATTCTTAGCCCTAAGGTCTTTTGTCATGGGCTTTAATGCCCGTTCCTGCTTGTGTTCATCTACTTTTTGCCTATGAATGGGGCTGCAAAAGGGAGGATATTCCTAGTCTACGTAGAATTATAAGATTGATTTATAAAACTATGTGCAATTATCTACAAGAAAGGCGGGGTCGTATGGTGGTCAGGCAATGGTTGTCCATGATAGTCGTATGCGCTTTACTTATTAGCGTTTTTCCGGCAGGCTCGCGGGCTGAGCAGCAGCTTTCGTTCGCTATTGAGCCCAGTTATGGGGGAGCCGCCCCCTTTATTGATGGCATGGCTGCTGTAGAGCAGCAGGGGAAATGGGGATACATCGATACCAAGGGAACGTTAGCCGTACCTTTTCAGTACGATATGGCTCAAAATTTCACAGATGGACTGGCTGTCATAGGCACGAGAACTCAAGAAGTGAGAAAGTTCGGCGTGATCAATAACAAGGGCGACAAGCTTACCTCCATCAGCTATGATGATGCGACGATCCTGGAAGGCGGCTACGTCATCGTCCGGGTTAAGGGCCAGTCGGATAATGTTTGGGTGGACGGCAAGGTCGGCCTCGTGGGCAGAACGGGAGAACTTCTTCCCCCGGTGTACGAATCGATTACGGGACCTAATGAAGGCGTATTCATCATCCAGAAGGGTGGGCTCTATGGCTATGTGGATGCCAAGGGGAAGCCTCTGACGGAATTGATCTACAGCGAGGCCAATAGCTTCTCAGACGGGCTCGCGCTGGTGAAGTGGGACGGCAAGGCCGGATTTCTGAATCATCAGGGGGAAATCCGCTTTGTCACCGACAATCCGTCGGATTACTCCCACAGCTTTTCCGAAGGGCTGGTGAGCTTCCGGCAGGACGGCAAGGTCGGGTATATGGATACGTTTGGGAATATCACCATCAGTCCTAAATATCGGGAGGCCTGGCCGTTTGATCAAGGCTTGGCCTTTGTCCGAAAGGACGACAAATGGGGGTATATCGACCATACGGGGAAGGTAGTCATTCCCTTCCGATATGATGACACGGCCAGCCGCATTCAGAGCGGGCTCGTGCTGGTAGCTAACGGGGAGGACTATATTCCGCAGGCCTCTGCCGACCAGCACTTTGGCAAGGGTAATGACCTAGGTTATAAAGTGCTGAGCACGAAGAAATACGGCTTCGTGAATACCAAGGGCGAGGAAGTTGTTCCGCTGCGGTACGATTATGCGGATGATTTTGTAAGGGGATATGCCAAGGTCGGGAAAGCCGTCGCCGGGGCTGATGGAGACCGGTACAAGTATGGCTACATCGATGTCTCGGGTCAAGAGGTCGTTCCGCTGCGTTATGATTTTGTCGGGGGCGACTTATGGGATGGTTACCGCGGCTTTACGGAGGGACTCTCGCCTGTGTCCAATGGAGGCAAGGGAGAGCATCAGGATTATGAGGGCGGCCGGTGGGGCTATGTGAACCACAAGGGCCAAGAGGTCACACCACTGAGTTATACGTATGCCTGGTCCTTCAGTGAAGGGATGGGCCGGGTGGAGAAGGATGGCAAGCATGGCTTTGTCGATGCCAGTGGCAAGCTGGTGATTCCTTGTATCTATGAAGACGCTGACGACTTCAAGAACGGGATAGCCTTGGTTCAGAAGGACGGCAAGCTTGGCTACATCGATGTGACGGGCCGTGAGCTGACGGGGATGGTCTACGCCAGCGGCAAGCCGTTTATTCATGGAACGGCGCTTGTTCAGCTCGAGAGCACGCGTAAGATGGGCTACCTGCGCAATCCGCTGCCGGAGGTGGCGCCGGTCCGGGCCGTGTTCGAGTCTCAGGGCGAGGGGCAGCCTGCCCTGGTCACACTGACAACGAATACGGAGCAGGCCATTATTTATTACACCACCGATAACAAGGACCCTCTTAGAAATTTGGTTTCGGCGACCACGCAGCAATATACCGGGCCTTTCCCACTGGGCAAGTCCGCCACCATCCAGGCGATTGCCGTGGCCAAAGGCATGCAGAACAGTCCGCTCGCTTCCATCGACTACAAGCAGAGCTATACACCTTCCTCGCTGGCTGCTCCAGAGGAGCCTGACGAGAACTCCAGTCCGGCTCTGGACAAGCCGCAGTCCCCGAAGGAGGACGATTTGGACGGCTTCACCGACCTTGCGGACCATTGGGCCAAGCTGTCGATTCTCTGGGCCGTGGACAAGAAGATTGTCAGCGGCTACCCGGACCGCACGTTCCGTCCGAATCAGCGCGTGACAGAGCCGGAGTTTCTCAAGATGCTGCTGGGGGCTTACCCGGACATTGCCGTCAAGACGGACGAGGGCGCCACATGGCACGCTCCCTTCTTCCAGGCAGCTGAGCAGCAGAACTGGCCGCTGCTTCGCGAGACTGACGGCACCCGGTTCAACCGGGGTCAGGTGGCTCGTTTATTGGCCGCTACGCAAGGGTTTGCCTTCGATCACACGAAGGATGCCGTCCAGTACGTACTGGATCGGAGTATCGCCGGAGGGAAAACGTCCGCTACGGTCGAGGGCTTCGCGACGGAAGACGCGCTAAGCCGTGCGGAAGCGATGACGCTGATTCAGAACTTGAAGGTGCGCGGCTTCAAACTTGTCAAAGCCGACATCAAGCCGAACTCGCAAAGCGCCGAGTTTATCGTACGGGGACTCGCGATCGGGGATACGGAGAAAAAAGTCATCGACCAGTTGGGCGAACCGGCCCGCAAGGACATTAGCGAATACGGCTTTTTCTGGTATATCTACAACCAGGATTACGCGAACTATGTGCAGGTTGGGGTGCAGGACGGCAAGGTGGTTGCTCTGTATTCCAACTCGGATAATTGGTCTTCGACCCGGAAAATCAAGCTCGGGTCTCCGCAGAGCGAGGTGACCAAGGCTTACGGCAGTGGCGAGTTCAGACTTCAGAAGGAAGGCAAGAGCTTTTATCTTAGCTTCGACAATACCCAGATGTATCAGCAGGCGGGCAGTTACGTCACCCTGTTCCTGGACAAACACGCCAAAAACACGGTGACTGCTATTTTGATGGTGGATGAAGCCGTCGAGGATGGCATGATGGATTATTACCCAACGGAAACCGAGGAGCTTCGGACCGCTTACGAGAGACAGAACGTAGACTTGGTCAATGCGATCCGCACGCGGTTCGGCTTGGCTCCGGTCCAAGAGGATAAGCTGGCTGCCAAGGTGGCCAGAGAGCATAGCGAGGATATGAGGAATCGCAAGTATTTCGCGCATGAGAATTATAAGGGCCAGCAGCCGGACGACCGGTTCAAGGCCGCAAGGTTGCCTTATAGCTCCGTGGGCGAAAATATTGCGGCGAATCAACGAAACATCATCTTTGCCCACGAGGCGTGGATGAACTCGAAGGGTCACCGTGAGAACATTCTGAGCGACTGGCAGCGGCTGGGCGTCGGGGTTGCTTTCAATAAGAAGGACGATTACCATCCGATGGATAGGGACTCTAACATGTACTACACCCAGAATTTTTTCAATATAGAAGGCAAAGACATGGAGAAGTCCTACCAGCAGAAGCTCGGAGAGGAGAACGAGAAGGAGGCTGCGAAGGAATCGCTGAAAACCTATCCGTTCGACGATAGCCTGTTCGAGCTATATGTGCATCATCAAAGCGAACCGGGGCCTGATGGCAGCCGCATGAGCTACTACGGCTTTTACAATAAAGAATCGTTTACGCTGCCGCCTTATAGCGCGATTTATGTGACGGCCGGCACCTCCTTCGTGAAATTCGAGGAGGATTATTACAACTATAACTATGGTGGCAAGCTCGTAGCTGCCAACCATTCCGCGGAGCCGAAGGTGATCAAGGCGAAGGGGATTGATTATACGAAGCTTGAGCAGATTTACAGAAGCGAAATGGGAACCGTGACGGACGCGAACGGAAAAAGCGTGAAGCTTACGGCCACAGGGCCGTATGTCCGACTTGTTCAATTCAAGCAGGATTTCGACGAGTCCAAGGATTACAAAAGCTACATCGACCAGAACGCCGTCATGACGGTTCGTCCGTGGGTGACCGTCAAGCCTCAATAAGCAAGTTCAATACGATACCCGGCAATAAATCTAAGAGCCACCGGTCTCTGCTTTCAGACACTAGGAAGCGGGATTCGGGGGTTCTTCCCCATTGAATCAGGCGTAGCTTCAGACGGATCGCTGCCTCTTGGATATTTGTTACGGTGAAGGGTTGACTCTGCCACGGTGTCAGGCTTTATGATCGAAGCAAGTTAAGCTTTTTGCGCAAAAACTTAATGGAGGCTAACCCTTATGTTTAAAATCGGCGATTTCTCCAGACTGTCGAGCATCAGCATCCGGATGCTGCGGCACTATGACAAGCTGGGGCTGCTGGTACCGGATTATATCGACGAGCAGACCGGCTACCGTCACTATACGGCCAGACAGCTTAGACAAGTTAACAAGATTCAGAGGCTGAAGGAAATGGGCTTCACCCTGGGCGTCATCAAGGAGATGCTGGCCCGGCAGGACAGCATCGAGCAGCTCCGCTGGTATTTCTCCGTGCGTGAAGCCGAGGTTAGGGAAGAGCTGGATCTCCTGCACAAGCAGAGCAAGCTGCTGGAAAGCTCTATTGAACTATTAAGAGAGGACGTGGTACGGATGGATTACCATGTAACGGTTAAGGAAATACCGGCACGCCATGTAATCAGCTTGCGGCAGATTATTCCCTCGTATGCACACGAAGGTCAGCTATGGGAATCTGCAGGAGCGGAAATGGCCAGGCAGCATGTAAGTCTGGCTGAGGTGCCTTACGTAGTGGCGATCTTCCATGATCCCGAGCATCGGGAGAGCGACGTGGACGTTGAGGTCCAGCTAGCGGTCGAAGGCCGCTATGCCGATCAGGGCGGGATCGTGTTCAAGGATGTCCCCGGTATCCGGGTGGCGTCCGTGATGGTGCATGGCAGCTACGATCAGATGCAGGCGGTGATGGAAGCGACTGCCCAGTGGATGGAAGATCATAGCTACGGACTGGGCGGCCCGATGTTTAATATTTACCACGTCTCCCCTGCCCAGGATCCTAATCCGGACAACTGGGTTACGGAGGCATGCTTTCCCATCGTGGAGCTTCGACCGTCAGGCGTATAAGCAAGCGTAGTTAGGCATTCCCGAAGCAAGGGGGCCGGTTAGGGTCGATGGATCCTGCCGGTCCTGTTTTTTTATCGAAATTCTTGGTGCACCTAACAATCTTACTGCCCGAAAAAAGTAGAATATGTACGATACATACAGCTAGAGTATCATATGCACAATGAGGGAGTCGGAGAAGAAGGGTTCGAGCGTATTCAGGCTCAGGAGTGGATATCTTCCTAGAAGCGATCGCATGGGAGCAAAAGCTTCTCGTGTCGGTTCGCGATGAGGGGATCGGCATCGCGCCGGAGCATGTGGACGCGATCTTCCAGCGTACCTACCGGGTTCACCCGGCGGACCTTGCCTCGGGAAACGGCCTTGGACTTCCAATCGCCCGGGAGATTGCTAAGCGGCATGGCGGGAGTATCCGGGTGGAGAGCGGGCCGGGCGAAGGCAGCCGTTTTGTCCTGACATTGCCTGCTTTCAAGCGATAGAGGATAGTCCTGACGGGAAAATTGTGATAGGATGAGAGCTATCTAACATGAGGAAGTGAAGCTAGTGATCCAGATAACGATTCCTGCACCGGATGTGACCATTGAGAAGCAAGCGGCTCCCGAGCTGAGCCATATTTACGGATTTACGGATTTTCATCTGATTTCCCGCGATAAGGGCGGTATTTTTATGTTTTACAACGCCAAGGATGAGCTGCTCTTCGTAGGCAAGGCCCGCAAGCTGAGACCGCGGATCAAACGGCATTTTGAAGACACCGTTTCGGTCATTAAGGATCACCGGGACGAGGTCAGCAAGATCGCCGTATGCCTGGTCGAGGAACCGCTGGACCGGGAGATTTATGAAACCTATATCATCAATACGCTCAAGGCCAAGTATAATATCGATAAGGTACTGTACAAGTAACTCCTATCTGCGATCCCCGTGTTTCCGGCTTACCGGGAACGACGGGGATTTTTTGCGTGGAGATTATAGACCAAGTATAGCTGAAGGTGTGAACTGACAATCTAAGTGTAGCCTGGGGATTGCGTCAAAAAAGATGACGCAGGGGCAGATTTAGTTAAGGATTTTAGATGATATTTTTGTATTTTAGGATTTAAAACGGTTTCATAGTTGTTAGAATAATGATATATCCAGATGAGGGGTGACATACAGATGAGAAAGTGGTTCAAGGTGTCAGTTATTGTTACGTTACTAGTTGGCTTGTTGGCGGCTTGTGGGAGTCCCGATTCCAATACGAAGGGCAATGAGAAGGCTGCAGGCTCGAATAAACTGGTTGTGTATACACCGAATAGTGAGGCTATGATCAATGCGTTAATCCCGATATTCGAGAAACAAACAGGTATCACGGTGGAGCTTGTCTCCGCAGGCAGCGGCGAGCTGCTCAAGCGGATTCAGTCCGAGAAGGCTAATCCGTATGCGGATGTTATGTTCGGCGGCGCGTATGCGCTTTATAAGGAAAATGCGGATATTTTCCAGAATTACGTATCTTCCAATGATTCCGCTCTGCTCGAAGGTCACCGGAATACATCCGGCTTCATGACCTCTTATGTATCGGACGGAAGCGTGCTGCTCGTCAACACCAAGCTGGCGGGCGATATTCCGATCAATAGCTATGCTGATCTGCTCAATCCGAAGCTGAAGGGCAAGATTGCGATGGCCGATCCGGCCAACTCGAGCTCGGCGTTCGCACAGCTGACGAATATGCTCAAGGCGATGGGCGGGGATTATACGTCCGAAGCGGGCTGGAAGTATGTGGGCGAGCTGATCAAGAATCTCGGCGGCAAAGTCGCCGGCAGCTCCAGCAAGGCGCATAAGAGCGTCGCGGACGGCGAGTATGTGGTCGCGCTCACGTATGAAGATCCTTCTGTCAGCTATGTCAAGGATGGAGCCCCTGTACGCGTCGTATATCCTTCGGAGGGTGCAGTTTTCCTGGGAGCGGGCGCAGGTGTGGTGAAGGGCGCCAAGCATGAGGATAACGCCAAGAAATTTATCGACTTTATCATCTCCAAGGAAGGACAGGACGCGCTTGGCCAACAAACCACCAACCGTCCGCTCCGCAAGGATGCCCAAATTGGCAGCTTCATGAAGCCGATCGATCAGATTAAAGTCATTCAAGAAGATACGGAATATGTGGGCAGTCACAAGAAAGAGATCGTAGAGCGCTACACGACCTTGTTCACAAGTTTGTCCAAGTAATTGCAATAAGCAGGAAGCAGGTGTAACAGCATGAGCGTTGCTATATCCTTTAAGAATATCGTCAAGAAGTACGGAGATACCGTGGTGATCCCGGAGCTGTCGCTCACGATCCAGAAGGGTGAGTTCTTCACCCTCCTGGGGCCTTCGGGCTGCGGCAAGACGACGCTGCTGCGGATGGTCGCCGGGTTCAACAGCATCGAGGGCGGCACCCTCGAGTTCAACGACCGGGTGATGAATCAGATGGACCCGGGCAAGCGCAATATCGGTATGGTGTTCCAGAACTATGCGATCTTCCCGCATCTGAGTGTTACGGAAAATATCGCCTTCGGGCTCCAGAACCGCAAGACCGGCAAGGCCGAGATCAGCCAGCGCGTGCAGGAGATGCTGAAGGTGGTCCAGATCGAGGCTTACAAGGACCGGATGCCCAAGAACTTGTCCGGCGGACAGCAGCAGCGCGTGGCGCTGGCCCGTGCGATCGTCATCAAGCCGGATGTGCTGCTGATGGATGAGCCGCTGTCCAACCTCGATGCCCAGCTGCGCGTCGATATGCGTAACGCAATCAAGAACATCCAGCAGGAAGTCGGCATCACGACGGTCTACGTCACGCACGATCAGGAAGAGGCGATGGCCGTGTCCGACCGGATCGCGGTGATGAAGGGCGGCGTCATCCAGCATGTCGGCACGCCTCGCGAGATCTATCAGCGTCCGGCGAACCTGTTCGTGGCGACCTTCATCGGGCGCACGAACATTCTGGACGCCAAGCTGTCGGCTTCCCCGGATGGCTCCGCCCGGCTGGAGCTGGGAAGCGGCTATACCGAGCAGCTGCCAAGTCTTGCGATGGACGGAACGGGACTCAGCTCACAATTCGTGAAGCTGTCGGTCCGTCCGGAGGAATTCATACTGTCCGAAGACGGGGAGGGACTCTCCGGTAAGGTGGTCAGCAGCGTGTTCCTGGGTCTGAATACGCATCTCTTCGTACAGCTGGAGAGCGGGCAGCAGGTGGAGATTATCCAGCAGTCCGCAATGAGCGGCATTATCAAGCAAGGGGAGAGCGTCCGGCTCAAGATCAATACCCGTGCCATCAACGTCTATGATGCCTCCGGTGAGATCAACCTGACCCCGCAAGGAGCCAGCCTATGATCGGCCGGATGAGACGGGGAGATGTCTGGAGCTACATTACAGCCGCAATCTTTCTAGTATATATCGTGTTCCTGGCGCTTCCCTTGTTCATGCTCTTGATCAAGAGCTTCTTCGATGGGACGACCGGAGCGTTCTCACTGGCGTACTTCCAGAAGTTTTTCAGCAAAGCCTATTATATGAACGCGGTGTGGAATAGCATCAAGGTGACGGTATCCGTCACGATATTATCCATGATCGTAGCCGGACCGCTGGCTTATATCATGTCGACGATTAAGATCAAGGGCAGCTCGACCGTCCGCATCCTGATCCTGATCTCCTCCATGTCCGCGCCGTTCATCGGGGCGTACGCCTGGATCTTGCTGCTGGGCCGGAGCGGGGTCATTACAAAGTTCATGGATCAGGTCCTTGGATTGAAAATGCCGGATATTTACGGATTCACCGGCATCCTGATCGTGCTCACCCTGCAGCTGTCGCCGCTGATCTTCATGTATGTCTCCGGCGCGCTGAACAATGTTGACAATTCCTTGATGGAAGCGGCGGAAAGCATGAACTGCACTGGTCTGCGCAAGATGTGGAAGGTGCTGGTTCCGCTGATCACGCCAACGTTGCTGGCGGGCGGACTGCTGGTTTTCATGCGGGCATTTGCCGACTTCGGAACGCCGATGCTGATCGGGGAGGGCTTCCGGACGGTACCGGTGCTGATCTTCAATGAATTTATCAGCGAGGTCGGCGGTGACGACGGCTTCGCGGCGGCGATCAGCGTAATTGTCGTGGTGTTTGCAACAGCGGTGTTCCTGCTGCAGAAGTATATCGCGAACCGTAAGTCTTACAGCATGAGCGCACTCAATCCGATTGAGCCCAAGCAGCGGAAGGGATGGGCGAACTTCGCCGCCCACGCGTATGTATATCTGTTCACGGCTGTGGCGATGATGCCGCAGGTGTACGTGGCCTATACATCCTTTCAGAAGACCTCCGGTAAAATTTTCGTGGACGGGTATTCGCTCGACAGCTACCGCGCCGCTTTCTCCAAGGTAGGGGATTCGATCTACAATACGTTTTTCCTGGCGGCTGTCACGATTATTATCATTACCTTCGCCGCGGTGCTGATCGCCTATGCGACGGTCAAGCGCAAGAGCGCGGTGGCCAATCTGCTGGATACGTTCACGATGCTGCCGTATATTGTACCGGGCTCGATTCTTGGGATTGCTCTGCTGGTCACGTTCAACAAGCAGCCGCTTGTGCTGAGCGGTACGGCCGTCATCCTGATCATCGCCTTCGTTATCCGGCGGCTGCCGTATACGATCCGCTCCAGTGCGGCGGTGCTGCACCAGGTCAATGACAGCATTGAGGAGGCAGCCATCAGCCTGGGGGCTTCGACGATGAAAACCTTCTTCCGCATCACGGTGCCGATGATGCTCTCGGGTGTTGTCGCTGGCGCGATCCTGAGCTGGATCAGCATCATCACGGAGCTCAGCACCTCGATTATTCTGTACACGGGCAATACGAAGACGATGACGGTCGCCGTCTATACGGAGGTCGTCCGGGGCAACTATGGTGTCGCCGCGGCGTTGTCAACGCTGCTGACGGTGATCACCGTCGTATCGCTGCTGATCTTCTTCAAGCTGTCAGGCAAGAAAGAAATTACGATGTAACCCTGTCGGTCCCGCGTCAAGCGGAACCGGCTTTTTTTTCAAGTTGTTCCGGTATGGCCGGATCGGCTACCATAGGGAGAGACCGGCCTGTCAGGCCCGGCGGAAGAGGGGAAAGATCGTGGCTCATAAGCGCAACTTCAAGGATTCGATACGCCGGATGTTTCTTCTCTATACCTTTGTGCCGATCTCGCTTTTGTTCGTTCTGTTTTTTCTATTTACCGTGGTGAACGCACGCTTCATGCTCATCAATCAGACGAAGGATGCCGGTGAAGAAATTCGGACTTCGTTGGAAGCGGTTTACCGTTCGTATTATGAGGAGATGATCCGGATGGCGGACAATCCGCAGGTCATCGACTTCACCCGTACGCGCCGCGACAGTCCTCCTGTGTACGAAGCGTTCTATGATTTCAACAACCGGCAGAAGGTGAAGAGCATCATGCATATTCTCGACAAGGATGGGAATATTCTCGCTTCATCGGCCAACTACAGCTCGGAGGCCACCGATCAGGCGCTGAAAGCGATTGCGCTGCGGATGTCCAGGAATCAAATGGCATCACTCACCGAAACGAACCATATCCGGTTCTCGCATGACCGGTATACGACCTACACCTTCGCCAAGGAGATCCGCAGCCAGGGAGAGCTTGCCGGGTATTTGATTTACCAGCTGTACGAAGAGGACCTGCAGAAGCTGATTTTCGTGCAAAATAATGAAATTGCCGTGGTGACCGATCAGCATCACACGATCATTGCAACGACGAACAATATTGCCCGCGGGCTGCTGAATAAGTATAGTTTGGAAAGCGATTCCAACGGCTATGTATGGATCGCCAAGGGCAAGTATTACAGCAGCGAGACGTTGATTCCGTCCGTGCAGTGGCATATCTATACGCTCAGCGCGATTCAATTGAAGAACTACACGTATCTGTCTCTGGCGGTCTTCCTTACGCTGGCAAGCGTATTGCTCTGGTTTCTGATTCAATATCTGGCCCGCATCATCTCTATCCGGCATACCCGCACCATCGATAAGCTGCTGTATGCGGTGCAGGAGCTGCAGTCCGGCAATATGCAGTCCTATGTGCATATCAAGACCGGCGACGAGTTCGAGACGTTATCGGATCAGTATAACATGATGCTGAGGCGGCTGAACGAATTGCTGGCTACCAACACCGAGCTTTCCGACCTTCAGCGGGTGATCGAGGTGAAGCAGCTGCAATCGCAATTTCATCCGCATTTTATGTTCAATGTGTTGGAGACACTGCGCTATGCGATTGTCGTGGACAGCAAGCTGGCCCAGGACATTGTGCTGATTCTCTCAAGGCTGCTGCGGTACAGCATCAGCACGGAAGGGACTACCGTCAGATTGAGGGATGACCTGAATTATATTGCGGATTATCTGAAGCTGCAGCAGATGAGGTTTAAGGACCGGCTTCAATATACTGTAGAGGTGAGCGAGGAAGCGTTGGATGCGCTTGTACCGCGGCTGATGCTGCAGGTGATCATCGAGAATTCCATCAAGTACGGGTACAAGCAGAAGGAAAGCCTGGCCGTCTCGGTGACCGGCTATACCCAGGGTCCCGATCTGGTGATTGAGGTGAAGGATGATGGCGGAGGGATGAGCGACGAGCGGCTGCAGCAGGTGCGCGCCTTCATGCACGACCCGGACAACCGCACACCGCATATCGGACTCCATAACCTGCATCGGCGGCTGGTCCTGATGTATGGGGAAGATTACGGCGTTAAGATCGAAAGCCGATGGGAAGAAGGGACCACCGTGCGGATTATCGTCCCTTGCGGAGAGGAGAATGCTTATGTTCAAAGTGCTGCTGGTAGAGGATGAGGAGTTGCTCCGCAAGGGTCTGCGCTATACCTTCGACTGGCTGCAAGCCGGGTGCATCGTGGTCGGCGAGGCGGAGAACGGGGAAGCGGGCCTGCAGCAAATCGCGGCGCTCAAGCCGGATATTGTGATCGTGGACGTGAATATGCCGCTGATGGACGGCATCACCATGATTGAGCGCAATGCTTCAGCCGATGCTTGCAGCTATATTATCTTGTCCGGCTATGATGAGTTCCGGCTGGCCAAGCAGGCCATCGGCCTTGGCGTTACGGAATATCTGCTGAAGCCGCTGGAGCAGGAGCAGCTGCTCAGCGCCCTGGAGCGGGCCAAGCAGCAGGTCCAGATGAAGAAGAGCTACGAAGCGATGCTTAGCACGAGCTCGGGCGGGGACGAGGAGATGTATGCCTCCTTGATGAAGATGCCTGGCAAATCATCGCGTTATGTCGCGAAGATGCTGGATTACGTGCAGGAGCACTATGCCGACAAGATCAGTATGCAGGATGTCGTCGATCATCTGGGGCTCAGCGCCACCTACTTGAACCAGAAATTCAAGAGCGAGACGACCTATACGTTCAATGACTTCCTGAACCGGTACCGGATTCAGCGGGCGATGGATATGCTCAAGCGCGGAGAGGGGAAAATCTACACGATCGCCGCGGATGTGGGGTTTAAGGATTATAAATACTTCATTTCAATCTTCAAGAAATACGCGGGGTGCACGCCGGGTCAGTACCAGGAGCGCTTCGGATTGCGGGACGAGGAAGCGGGCCGGTGAGGAGTTAGGTGATCATAGGCTGGTGTAGATCTGCCGCCTACGCTCATGAAGGTGGCGAAGCCTGCGAGTTGTTGACATATAATACGTCAATGATATAATGAAGAAAATGACATTGACATATTTTACGTCAATAAAGGATGATAGATATGAAAAATCATGAGGTAGACCCTACGCTGACTATCCTGCAATATGTAGCACTGATTCATCAGGTATCGTATACGAATGTCTGCAAGGCCGTAGGATTGACCCCCCAGCAGTTCAGTGATTGGGTCAAGAAGCGCCGCCCTGTGCCTAGAGAGCGGCTTCAGCTCATTGCCGACTATTTCCACATCGAGGCTGATTGGCTCGTGGATGGGAACTACTATTTGCGAGATCTCACTCCCGAAGCCAAGGCGGACGTGCAGATCTTATTTTTGCAGCAACAGCTCGATCGAGATGGTCAAGAAGCGGATGCAGAGGCTTATGAGGAGAAGCTGGCTAGGCTTCAGCAGGAAAAAAGAAATCACGCCTTGGTCGCCAGACTGACAGCCATCATCCAGCAGGAAGACGAGCGGGTTTACCAGGTGTGCGACGCATTTCTGAGTCGTCTTGAGCAGGGCAATCTGGAGGAGCTTGAGCTGCTATGGAAGGAACGGAGGTCGCCGTCATGAGCACAGCCTTTCAGATTCGGCAGCCTGGTATCCATCTGGTCGGTAAAAATCAGGATGTCATGTATCCGAATGTATACCTGTTTACCAACCAGCGTGGACTGCGTAAAACGGCTCTGATGCGGCCTCCCGTGGTTCCGGCTGGTTGGATATCGGCCTATGGAAGCTTAACCGTCTCACAGGTCGGCAAAGAAAGTCCGAATGGCGGGATCAATGAAGCGGGGCTCGTCGTGGAGCAAACGACGCTGTGGGGAACCGAATACCCGGGGGCAGATGACCGGCCTGCGCTCGGTGAACTGGCCTGGATGCAGTATCTGCTGGATACTTGCAGCACGGTGGGGGAGGCCTTGGAGGCAGCGCTTGCTGTTCGTATCGATCAAAGCACCTCGAAGCTGCATTACCTCTTAGCTGACCGCAGCGGCGACCGGGCTATCGTTGAATGTCTTCAAGGCAAGTGCGTGGTTCACCGTGAACTAGGCGAGCTTCCTATCTTGACGAATACGGCTTATGCAGAAGCCGCTCAGTCAAGTAGAGTGGGAGGTGAGAAAGCTCCGTCTAAGGGAGACTACGAACGGAACTCCATGGAACGGTTCCGGATTATTGCCGATCGTGTACAGACCCAGTGGGACGGGGGTAGGAGGGTGGACCAAGCGTATGAGGCTCTTGCTGCCGCCCGGCGAGAGGACACGGTGTTCAGCCTTGTATACGATCTGGAGCGCATGGAGCTTCATGCGATGACAGCTCGCCATGGGGAGAGGGCAATGATCAGGATGGCCGATTTTGATTTTGCCAAGGAAGCCCCAGCTCAAGCAGCCGATCTGCAGAGACTGCAGGCGGGACAACAGAACGCTCTCTTTGAACCCTACTCCGCGGCCTTCAATCTGAACGTTGTCCGTTCGTTCTTCCGGGACCCGGTACTGACCTCCGTCTTCAAGTGGGATCTTCCTGACGAGATGCTCCGCTTCCTGGCTTCTTATCCCGACTCTTTCGAATAACGGGTCCGAATAAGCCTCTATCTCGCCATGCTAGAGTGAGGGTATCCCTGACATGCATCGTAAGGTACCTGGCAATTTAATCAGGACGGTTACAATTCGTCCCGGTTTAGGGTACACTAGTACGATGATGGAGAAATGGGAGTGGACGTATGAGCAACGAGGAAATCATTTTGACGCAGGAAGGCTTGGATAAGGTAGAAGAGGAGCTCCGGGAGCTCAAGACCGTCAAGCGCAAGGAGCTGGCTGAGCGGTTGAAGGTAGCGATCAGCTACGGTGACCTGAAGGAGAATAGCGAATACCACTCGGCCAAGGATGACCAGGCCTTCATGGAGACCCGTATCCTGGTACTGGAGCGCATGCTGAAAAACGCCAAGGTTGTACAAGCAGATAGCCTGAACCGGAATGAAGTGTCCGTAGGCTCTGTCGTCACCCTCAATGATATCGAATTCGCCGAGAAGATCGAATACCGGGTAGTCGGTTCGGCTGAAGCCAATGTAGCGGAGAACAAGATCTCCTATGAGAGCCCTCTGGGCAAAGAGCTGATCGGTAAAAAAGTAGGCGATATCATCAGCGTGAATGCGCCGATGGGCATTCTCAAGTACGAGCTGCTAGAAATCAGGGCTTAGTCTATAGTCTAGTCTATCAGAATCGCTAGTTAGCTAAGGGCATCCTGCTGAGGATGTCCTTTTTGGACTTTTCGCCCTGTGCTAGACCCTTCCAAGTGCGATTGCTGCGGGGTCAGTCTGCGTTCCTTCTAGTCTGGGCCATCCGTTCAACGGGTGGCCTTTGTTGTTGTTTCGCCCTTTACCCAAGAAAAATAATGACAGTTACTATCATTTGATATAATATGTCATTATTAAACTTGGAAGGATGCGATCATAAGTGGATGTTCAAGCGAAGAAGCAGGGCAAGGCCGTCGTGATGGGGGGCAGCATGGCCGGGATGCTCGCTGCACGCGTGCTGGCCGATGAGTTCGAGGAGGTCCTCATCGTGGACCGCGACGAGTTCCCGGCTGGCCCGGAGAACCGGGCGGGTACGCCTCAGGCTTATCATCCTCACCGGCTGCTGCCGAGGGGCAAGATGATTCTAAGTGAGCTGTTTCCGGGGTGGATGGAGGAACTGCTCACCTACGGAGCTTTCTCCAGAGAGGGGAAAACGATACGCTCCATCAGTCCGTACGGGACGCTGGAGGTGACGGACCGGCAGGATGCCGTCTGCACCAGAGCGTTGCTGGAGTGGGCGTTCCGCCGGCGGATTCAGGTGATTCCGAATATACGACTGCTGGCGGGATGGGAGGTGACCGGTCTGCAGATGACTACCGACCAGAGTGAGGTTACGGGGGTCCTCCTCCGTGAAAGGGGAGGGGAGAGGCAGTCGGCAGCGATCGAGGCTGATCTGGTGGTCGATGCAAGCGGACGTTCCTCCAAGCTGGCCAGATGGCTTCAGGCAGCCGGATACGAGGTGCCGGAGCCGGAGCGGCTGGCCACCTCGCTGGGCTACAGCACGCGTCTCTACAGGATGCCCGGACATGTGGCTGACCGTTGGAGCGTCATTCTGGTTGAAGGCATCCCTGCGCAAGGCAGAGGTACAGGCGTGTTCGGCCCGATCGAGGGAAACAAGGTGGAGGTTGTGCTCTATTGCGCAGGCGGACAGCGGTATCCGTCTACGGATGCGGAGCTGTACGAGCAGGAGCTTGCGGAGTTGTACGATCCGATTCTTGCCGAAGTGCTGCAGGACTGCGAGCCTCTAGGGCCGCCGAGGGGATACCGCGTACCCGAATGCTTCCGCCAGCGCTTCGAGCAGATGGAGCGTTGGCCGTCAGGATTGCTGGCGGTAGGGGATGCCTTGTGCAACTTCGACCCGATCTACGGGCAAGGCATCACCGTCGCCGCGATCGAAGCGGAGATCCTCGGGCGGTACTTGCGCGGGCGCGGCCCGGGTCGGAGTGGCGGATGGGAACGTGAAGTCTTCGAGCAGATGCAGGTAGCGATCGAACCTGCCTGGTGGCTAACGACCGTATCCGATCTGTGCTGGCCGGGTGTAACCTACACAGGCGCCTACTCGCCGGAGGGAATTGCCTTCGCTCAGACTTATCTGGACTTGTACCGGAAGCTGGCCGTGGGGGGACGCCGTATGGAGCTGTTTCAAAAATATATGATGGTGAACGGGTTACTGATATCGCCGCAGGAAATCCTGAGCGTGGAGATGATCGAGGCCGTCCTAGCGGCAGACCCTACGGGCGAGGGCAAGCGCTGGCTAGCGGGCTTGGGACTTGAGGAATGGGCGCGGCTTCAACAGTTTCTCAAACGAAACCTACCGGTTTTCGCGGGAAAAGGGGCAATCGGGAGGGAGTAACGGTCTGCTTGCCGGGGAATTGACGCTTCCCCGGTAATTATATACACTGAATGCAGACTTCAGCCCATATAGATGAGGGAGTGGACAAAGTGCCATCAGAGAATCAACGGATCATGGGCTTGCGTGAGCGTAAAAAAGCCAAGACCATGGCAGCGATTCAGATGAACGCGCTGCGGCTTTTTCGCGAGCTGGGATATAACGCCACGACCGTGGAACAGATTGCGGAGGCCGCGGAAATCTCCCCCAGCACGTTCTTCCGTTACTTTGCGACCAAGGAGGATGTCGTGATTCGCGACAATTACGACCCTCTGCTCATAGCTTCATTTGAAAGCCAGCCGCCCGGACTGACGCCGCTCCAGGCCATCCGGAATGCCATGGTCTCAGGGACGGCAAACCTGTCTGCCGAGGAGCTCGCGACGATAAGCGAGCGCAACCGGCTCATTATGAGCGTTCCGGAGCTGAGGGCCGGGATGCTGAACAACCTGACCGGGACCCTTCAGGTCATCACGGAGATGGTCGCCAAGCGCACTGGCTGTATGGCGGATGACCCGGCGGTTCACGCCTTGGCCGGGGCCGTCATCGGGGTCAACATATCGGTCATGCTGTATTATGCCGAGCATCCCGAGGCTGATTTCGCCAAGCTGCTGGATGAGGCGCTGGCCCGGCTGGAGGCCGGTCTGCCGTTGTAGGCCGGACTGAGGTCATGATCGACGGGCCTCCGATCCGACGGCAGCTTCCTCCAGCAGATCCTGCAAGGTATCCTCCAGCTTAGGGAAAGTAAAGGTAAACCCTTCACGCTCCAGCCGCTCGGGGATCACCCAGCGGCTCTTCACGATCAGCTCCGTCTCTGTCCGCAGCAGAAAGGCGCCGATTTCCAGCATCCACTTGGTTGCGGGCAAGCCAACTCGGCGGTTCATCGTCTCCCGAAGCAGCTGCATCAGCTCGCGGTTCGTGACCGGGTTCGGCGACGAGCAGTTGAACACCCCGCTGAGATCCTCTTGTCCCTGAAGGAACAGAATGATCCGGTACAGATCCTCGACATGAATCCAGCTGAACTTCTGCTTGCCCGATCCCTGAACACCGCCGAGTCCGAACCGGACCAGATTCCGGTAAGGGGTCATCACCCCGCCATTTGGCCCGAGGACGATGGCGATCCGCAGCGCCGCTTGCCGGGTTTTCGGGAGGTCGAAGGCGAAGAACGCCTGCTCCCAGGCTTTGGCCACGTCAACGGAAAAGCCCGAGCCCAGCTCTCCGTGCTCCTCCGTCATAGGCCGATCCTCCGCATAGCGGTAGATGGTAGCTGTACTGGAGTTGATCCACAGCGGCGGCGGGCTCTGGCAGGCCAACAAGGCGCGGCCCAGCGCTTCCGTTGTTTCCGTGCGGGACTTTAGAATCTCTTCCTTGTTTCTCTCGTTATATCGGCAATTTACCGACTTCCCCGCCAGATTGATCAGCAGCTCAGCCTGCTCCAAGGCATCTACAATACCGTCCGTGTCGCTCCACCCGATATGTCCGGGCTGACGGGAGATATGAACGACGGCGTAGCCCAGCTGTACAAATTTATCCTCCAGATACCGTCCGATAAAACCCGTACCGCCGGCCAACACGACTTTCTTCTGCATGAAACCGCCTCGCCTTCTGATCAGGAGTTTACGATCAGTATACCTTTTTCCTGGAAGGTGCGTCCATTTACAAAGAGCCAAGTCTCAAACCCTCAACGTAGATTGACAATAAGTGGATGATCCGATACTATGTTATATAACAAGGTAGTTGCAATTTTTTAACCAACTATATTGTAATGCAAGTTAGTTGGAAGGGAGAAATTAACATATCCACCTATAGCCAGATGTTAAAAGGCATCCTAGAGGGCTGCATCCTTCATCTGATCTCCCAGCGGGAGGTGTACGGCTACGAGTTATCGGTATTGCTGGAGGAGAACGGTTTTTCATTCGTCAGTGAAGGGAGCATCTACCCTTTGCTGCTGCGTATGCAGAAAGAAAAATGGATTACCGGCTACCTCAAGACGGATGCCAAGTCCGGAGGGCCGCCGCGGAAGTACTACAAGCTTACGGACGCTGGCCGAGATGTGCTGCAGCAGTTCGGCAGCCATTGGCATCAACTGAAGACAAGTGTTGATTCGATATTGGCGAAGGGAGAATGAGAAAGTATGAACCTTCAGGACATGATTCAAGAGAATAATAGATTGCGGGTGCTTCTCCACGCGGAGAATAGAGTCTATTATGAGGGGCTGCTTGTCTATATCCGCTCCAGCAATATGGATCAGGTGAAAGCCGAGGAGCTGCTGCTGGAAATGCTGCAGCATACGCTGGAAGCACAGACGAAGGGGCGACTGGCTAGGGAGGTATTCGGGGATGACCCTGAGCAATACGGGCGCGAGCTGCTCGAACAACTGCCCAAGCCCGGTCCGCGGGAGAGGCTGTCTACATGGTCTCTGATGATCTGGAGCTCGCTAACCTGGGTGTTTCTAACATTGGCCATCCAGGGGATGATTAAGCTGTTGTCCGGAGACTCTCTTGAGGCGGCTAGTCGGATCCAGCTGTCTTCAATCATGCTTCAAATGCTAATAACGATTCTCCTTGTTAGCGCTGTTCTTAGGATTGTGAAGAAGTCATCCTTTCAGCAAGGGAGAATGCCCTTTAACTGGCTCATCTTTGTGGCTATTTTCTCCGTGATTATCATCAGTGTTCTGATCCAACGGTATGTTCAAGATCCGTTGCCCGTTCTTACGATTCATCCTGGCTGGAGCCTGCTTTTCTTTGCACTGGGTGGGATTGGTATGAAGTTCATTTTTTTCAGAAGCTCCAGATTACAAAAAAACGGATGATCTGCGGAGGCTTATTGGCCGCTCAATCACATGGGGTGGCCTTCTGATTTATTTATGGCATCGGGCTGAATTTTTCAGATGATGTTCCTTCCAGTTCATGGCGAACCCTCCGATCTTGCACATATTTACAAATTATACAGCCACACCTCATTATAGTGTGCGGCTTCCGGGTCATACAAGGCTATCAGGACAGGCTTTTGGACGTTTTACCCCTCTTTTTGGCCCATGCCATCCTCTCGCCCCCGACATATCCTAATGCAAACACTTTGCACAAGGGAGATGAAAAGATGGCGGCGGCTCCCTCCAGCCATTCAGGCAGCAGCAGGACGAAGATCGATATCCTCATTCCTGCGATCGAGAAGGATTTACGGACACTTCCTCACGTCATAGATGCCGTAAGAAAATATGTGAAGCATCCCATCGGCGAGATTCTGATTGTATCTCCGCGCAAGGAAAAGATTATCGCGCTGTGCCGCAGGAAAGGCTGTCGGTTTGTCGATGAGAACACCGTGTTCCCGTTGACCAAGAAGGATATGCACTACAGCTCGCGGACGTGGGACCGGTCGGGCTGGCTCTTTCAGCAGATGCTGAAATTCTGTGGTGACACCTTGTGCTCCTCCAAGTATTACCTCGTGATCGATGCCGATACGGTATTGATCCGGCCGCATGTGTTCCTGTCCGGAGAGAAGACCGTGTTTTACTGCCGGAATTGGAGTCAGCCGGAATACTTCAAGACGTACCGGAAGCTCATGGGGCGCAAGCGTTCTTCGTCCTCGTCCTTCGTCACCCATTACATGTTGTTCGAGAGGAAGAAGATGGCCGAGCTGAAGAAAACAATCGCATCGAGGCACCGTACGAGCTGGTATCACGCGATTTTGCGCAGCATGAACAAGTCGAAGCAGTTTGCCTTCTCCGAGTTTGAAACCTATGGTAACTTTATCCACTCCACGTATCCGGGCAAACTCCTGCTAAAGCCAGCCTTGAACAGGAGCCTCCACACCGGTGTTGCCAAGCTGTCCGCATCGAGAAGCCGCGAATTGGCGAGAACGTACAGATCGGTATCCTTCCATGAGCGGAAGGCCTATGCCCGAGGCTCGAAGGCGGCGCGGGGATGACTTCCTATCAAGTGGTCTGGAAGGGGCCTGTTCAGCGATCCAGCGGTCTCGGGATCGCGAGCAGAGCCTACGTGCAAGCGCTGAGAAGGCAAGGTGTTGATGTGGTCCTGGGAAGCTCGGAGCTTCCCGCTTCGCGAAAGGGCAAGGGGGGGAAGAGAAGAATTCTTATCTTCCATCACGTACCGACCAAGATCAATTTTGCGGAAGAAAGGAAGAGGTTCGACCGCATTATTCTCAATACGGTCTGGGAGACCAGCCGTTTCCCCAAGCGGTGGGTGCCGTATATGAACAAGTTCGATGCGGTATGCGTACCCTCGCACCAGAACCGGAAGGCCCTGAGGGACAGCGGGGTCAAGCGTCCCATCTTCATCGTGCCGCATGGCGTAGATACCGCCCGGTTCAAGCCGGATAACCGGAAGATGCCGCTGCGGGAGGCGAAGGGGAGGTTCGTCTTTGTATCCGTATTCGGCTTCCAGCACCGGAAAAATCCCGAAGCGCTGCTCCGGGCCTACTGGGAGGAGTTCTCCGCAGCGGATCCTGTACTGCTGCTGATCAAGACGAACGGGTACGCCGCTTACGAAAATCAGACCTGGATCCGAGCAGCCATCCAGCGCTATAAAGCCAAGCTGGGCATCCGCAAAGCTACCGCTCCGGTCATCGTGCTGGCCGGCAAGCTGTCCCCGGATCGGCTGAAAGGAATTTATACCCGCGGGAAGGCCTTCGTGCTTCCTACGCGTGGCGAGGGCGTGGGGCTTCCCTTCCTCGAATCGCTGGCGAGCGGCACACCGGTCATCGCGACGGGCTGGGGCGGCCAGATGGACTTCCTGACCGGCAAAAACTCATTTCTCGTGTCCTACCGGCTCCAGAGTCCCACAGTCAGCATGAAAAACGGACATTCGATCTCGCGCCAATTCCGGCATTTGTTTGCCGAACAGGGGCAGCTCTGGGCCGAGCCGAATCTCGGGGCGTTGAAAAAACAGATGAGAACAGCCTACAAGCATCCCCAGCTATGCCGGGAAAAGGGGCGCCAGGGCAGGCTGGATATGCGGAAGCACTCCTGGAGCCGGGCGGGGATTGCACTGAAGAAGGCTGTAGAACAGGTCATGCGGTCCGCCAACTAAGCCCGGACTGCCCGCCTGTGCCAGAGGAGGAATACAACTTGCGGATCGTGCTGTTGTCCGGCGGCTCCGGGAAAAGACTATGGCCGCTATCCAATGAAATCAGATCGAAGGCATTTTTGAAGCTGCTGCGGGCGGATGACGGGAGCCCCGAATCGATGATTCAGCGGGTTTGTCGTCAGCTCGAAGCGGTAGGGCTGCTAGCTGCTACCTCCATTGTGGCCCATGACAGTCAAGTCGGGATGATCCGCAACCATGTTGGCGAGCAGATCCCCGTTATTAGCGAGCCGTTCAAGCGGGGAACCTTTACGGCGATTGCCCTGGCTGCCGCCTCTATGCATACCGGGCGGCAAGCCGATCCGGATGAAACGATTTGCGTCCTGCCGGTCGATTCCTTTGCGGACTCGTCATTTTTTGGGCTGCTGCATGTCTTCCCGCAGGTGCTAGCCGAATCCGGTGCTCAGGTGGCTCTGCTCGGAACGTCCCCGCAGCAGCCGTCCGACCAGTTCGGCTATATCGTACCTGCAGCCGGGACGGACAACGGGACCGTCTACCGTATGGTAACCCGTTTCGTCGAAAAGCCGGAGGAACGCGAAGCCGCCAAGCTGATCCAGGCGAATGCCCTTTGGAACTGCGGTGTGTTTGCCTTTTCTCTGCGTTTCATGCTCGCGGAGCTGGCCAAGAAAGGACTGCCTCTGGATCACGGCGAGCTGCTGGGTCGCTATGAGCGTCTTCCTGAGCTTGGATTCGATCAGGAGGTTGTGGAGAAAGCCAGCCGGGCGGCTGTCATTCCCTATAACGGGACCTGGCGTGACTTGGGCAGCTGGGAGGCGATGACCAGCTATGTGGAGAGCAACGTTACCGGGCCCGGACAGATTTCCGAGGATTCGGTGAACACCCATGTGGTCAACGAGCTGGCCGCCCCCATTCAGGTGATCGATGTCCCGAATATCATCGTGGCCGCCAGTCCGGACGGTATTCTGGTCGCCAGCAAGCAGCATGCGAGCCGGATCAAGGAGAAGCTGTCCGGCTTCCCGCAGACGATCAAGTATGAGGAGAAGCGCTGGGGCTCCTGCCGGGTGCTGGACCAGTTGGTAACCGAGGCCGGGATTGAGGTGAGCACCCGCAAGCTGGAGGTGCATCCTGGGAAGCATACCAGCTATGGCCTCCACCGCAGGCGGAAGAAAATCTGGACCGTAGCCGGAGGAGCTGGAGAGCTGTTATTGGACGGGCAGATCTACAGCATTCAGCAGGGGGATGTGCTGCAAATCCCCTGCGGGGCGAAGCATGGCGTGCGTGCGGTCACTGCGCTGGATATGATTGAAATTCAGATCGGCAGCGGACTTGGCGAGGACGATGTCGAACACCTGGCCGCGACCTGGGAAGAGTCGCTGCGGCTGTGCAGGCAGGGAGATCCTCCTGCGTAGTCCCTATGTCTGCCGACAAAGACAGGACGTTACTCTCTTTTGTTGCCCTGTAGGAGGTTTAGCGGATGCGACTGTTTCCTTGAATAGTCTCTAAACGTATAAATACAGGTCTATAAAGAACTAAATTCAGGAAAATTTTCAGTCCGTTTCGCTTAAATTTAGCGGAGTTGGGTACTCGGGAATAGGTAAATGAGCATATTTTGTGACAAAAAAGTGAAAACTCCCTCTTTAAATTGGAAACTATTGCATGTATAATATGGATAACTTTATTAAAAAGGAGTTTTATTTACATGTCGTCATTGTTGCAGAAGCAAAGTTTGACATCGGAGCAGCTTCAACTGCTTGCATCCGAAATGAGCAAGAGGCAAAAATCAAATGGGGTTGCCTGGTTGCTTTGGTTTTTCACAAGTGCCTTGGGTGGTCATCGTTTTTATCTCGGCAAAACCGGAACCGGAGTGCTTATGTTATTTACGCTCGGAGGATTTGGATTGTGGACATTGATCGACCTGTTCCTGCTGTCCGGCATGATCCGCGACTCCAATGAAAGGATCGAGAACGAGGTTCTCTCTGAGCTTCGGCTGATCAACCGTGCAGAAGCAAATTCAAGGGCTGCTATGCAAGGTTAAGTCAATAGCATGATGGATAATATTCAAGAGAAACGTTCGTTTACATTGGAAGAGTTGGGCATACTAGAAGCTGAAATGCTCAAGCTGCGAAAGTCCAAAGAAGCAGCTTGGGGGCTTTGGGCGCTGATGTCGTTCTTTGGAGCGCACAGATTCTACACGGAAAACTACGTTTATGCATCCTGGATGCTTTCTACGAGCGTAGCGCCGATTGTGATGATTCTTGTATTGGCCGGTCAGGATAGCTTGGGAGGACTTGGCCAATTCCTACTGTGGTTTTCCATCAGTATGCTGATCGGATCCGTGGCTTGGAGCTGGATCGATGCCATCTTTTTGAACAGGCGGGTTGAGAACCTGAACAACCGGAAAGAGCAGGAGATTATTCGTCGTATCCAGATGACACGGCGTACCTAATACAAAAAGACGCAGTTGCTCGCCTTTAGCGAAGCGACTGCGTCTTTTTCACTAATTCAAGGAGTTTTTAACAGGCTGCGCTCTCTCTACAAGTCTCAAGATCCTGAATTTGCCGGTAGCGGGGTTGAAAACGCCCCTTGTGTTCCCCTTGTAATTTTGGGACAATGGAAGGAGCGGATTTGGCGCTAGCCGCGCCAACGAATGAATGTCAGTGCATTGAAAAGAGGATCATGATGAATAAACCATCCATATATGGATTAACTTTAGAACAACTGACCGGATGGCTCAAGGAGCACGGACATAAGAAGTCCCGGGCCGAACTGGTGTGGGACGGGCTGTACCGCAAGCGGGTCTCCGAATTTGCCGAGATGACCGATGTACATCCTGCATGTCTGGAGCTGCTGGCTGAGCATTTTGCGATCCAGACGCTGACCGAGCATGTAAAGCAGGAGTCCAAGGACGGCACGGTCAAGTTTTTGTTCAAGCTGGAGGACGGCAACTTGATCGAGACGGTGCTGATGCGGCACAAATTCGGGCTGTCCGTCTGTGTGACGACGCAGGTCGGCTGCAATATCGGCTGCAGCTTCTGTGCGAGCGGACTGCTCGCCAAGAGCCGGGATCTGACGAGCGGCGAGATCGTCGGTCAGATCATGAAGGTCCAGCATCATCTGGACCAGTCGCATCCCGGTGATCGGGTCAGCCACATCGTCGTGATGGGCATCGGAGAGCCGTTCGACAACTATACCCATATGTCCAACTTTATCCGGGTCGTCAAGGACCATAAGGGACTTGCTATCGGCGCCCGGCATATTACCGTTTCGACCAGCGGCCTGGCTGGCAAGATCGTGGAATTTACGGATTCGGACCTGCGGGTGAATCTCGCGATCTCCCTCCATGCGCCGAACAATGAGCTGCGCACGAGAATTATGAAGATCAACCGGGCGATCCCGATCGAGAAGCTGATGGAGGCTATCGACTACTACTTGTCCAAGACGAAGCGGCGGGTAACGCTGGAGTACATCCTGCTCCGCGAGGTGAACGATCAGCGGGAGCATGCGCTGGAGCTGGCCGAGCTGATCGGCGACCGCAAGTCGTCGGTCAATGTCAACCTGATTCCGTATAATCCGGTGGATGAGCATAGCCAGTACCAGCGGAGTGACAAAGAGGCCATTCTGGCTTTCTACGATACGATGAAGAAGCAGGGCATCAGCTGCAGCGTCCGGCTGGAGCACGGCACGGATATCGATGCGGCGTGCGGCCAGCTGCGCAGCAAGCAAATTCAAAGATCCCAGGGCGCATAAAGCGCTCCGGACGATAAGCCAGCAGACGGAATGTTGCAGGGTTGCACGTTCCGCTTGTTGTTTAGAGGCTATAGCCAAAAAACACCAGCCCCCATCCAGGGAGCTGGTGTTTTTTTGGTTAAGCATTTTTATGCCCGAGGTCCAGCTTAGAAATCAAAGTTGTCCGGGTCCGGTCCGACCCGCAGATTCTGGTTCAACTCATCGATCCGGGCCATCTCATCAGCCGTCAGCTCAAAATCGAATACGGAGGCGTTCTCGACAATCCGGTGGGCTTTGGTGGATTTCGGGATCGTTACAATGCCATGCTGCAGATCCCAGCGCAGGATGACCTGAGCTATCGACTTGCCGTGGCGGGCGCCGATTTCCTGCAGCACCGGGTTGTCCAGCAGCTGGCCCTGCATCAGGGGAGACCATGCTTCGATCTGAATGCCGTGCTCTGCGGAGAAATCGCGCAAGGCCTGCTGGCTGAGCCGCGGATGAAGCTCGACCTGATTGATCACAGGCTTAATCTCGGCATCCTTCAGCAAGTCCTCCAGGTGATGAATCTGGAAGTTGCTGACGCCGATGGCTTTGACAAGGCCAGCCTTGTACAAGGTTTCGAGCGCGCGCCAAGCCTCTTTGTACTTGCCGGCGACAGGCCAGTGAATCAAGTATAGGTCCAGATAGTCCAGCCCCAGCTTCTCCAGGCTGGTCTCATAAGCTGCGAGGGTCGCTTCGTATCCAAGATCGGCGTTCCATACCTTGGATGTGATGAATAGATCTTCGCGGGAGAGGCCTGTTTCCTGCAGGGCTTCACGGATCGCTTGGCCTACGCTGCGCTCATTGTCATAGATCGCGGCTGTATCGATGCTGCGGTAGCCGTGAGCGACTGCGGCCTTGACGGCATCGACGAGCTCAGAGCCGTCTGCGACTTTAAATACGCCGATACCGAACCAAGGCATAGCCTTTCCATTGTTCAAAGTAACCGTTGCTTGCAGATGGGTTGTCATATCAATAACCTCCATGAAGTGTAATGTTGTAGGGTCAATCTTAAAAACTTAATGAACGGTAGGCAGTTAGGACCTACCTGTCTGAGCGGGCTTAGAGGGTGTACGGCTGTCCTTCCGTTCCAGAGCGCGGCTCCATCCGGTCAGCAGTACGGCTGCGAATACCATGACCGCCCCAATCCAGGTCGTATGAATGAGGCCTATGGAATCCGTCACCACACCCCCCAGGAAAGCGCCGATGGCGATCCCCGCATTGAACGCTGCAATATTGACGGCCGAAGCCACATCACGTGCGCCAGGGGCAAATCGCTCGGCTAGCATGACCACATAGATCTGCAGCCCGGGTACATTCATGAAAGCCAGCAGGCCCATGAAGAAGATCGTGATCAGGCCCGCCGCTTTGAATGGGGCCGTAAACATCAGCACCAGCAGCACGATGGCCTGCAGGACGAACATGTAGAACAAGGCCTTTAATGGACGGTGGTTGGCTGCCTTCCCTCCAATGACATTGCCGATAGCAATCGCAACGCCGTAAATCAGCAGAATCATGGCTACCGTGCTTTCGGCGAATCCGGTTATCTCGTGCAGCAATGGGGATAAATAAGTAAATACGACGAACGTACCCCCATACCCCAGAGCTGTGATGGCAAACGCTAGCAGCAGCCTTCCGTTGGTCACCAGCTTGACCTGCTC
Source organism: Paenibacillus filicis (assembly GCF_038070315.1). NCBI lineage: Bacteria > Bacillati > Bacillota > Bacilli > Caryophanales > Paenibacillaceae > Paenibacillus > Paenibacillus filicis. The sequence continues at coordinate 157,160 of NZ_JBBPCC010000008.1, forward strand.
GCGTACAGGTGTCGGGATACCCTTGCGCAGCGCAGCCGGGATCAGGGCTGTATTGGCGATCAGCGCCACCAGCCCAATGGCGGCAATAGCGATAAAGGCGGCCCGCCAGCCCAACTGCTGGCCGATCCATGTCCCGAGCGGAACCCCGGTCACGGTGGCGACCGTAAGACCCGAGAACATCATCGAGATCGCACTCGCCCGTTTGTTCTCCGGCACGATATCTGCGGCGATCGTCGAGGCGATGGACATGAACACCCCATGAGCCAGGGCAGAGATCACGCGCGCCGTTAGCAGAACGCCGATATCATTGGATAGCGCGGCCAGGCTGTTGCCGGCGATAAAGACGATCATAATGCTGATCAGAAGCATCTTGCGTGACACACCTGACGTGAGTGAGGTCAGTACGGGAGCCCCGAAGGTAACCCCTAGCGCGTACAGCGTCACGGTCAGTCCGGCCGTTGTGACCGATATATGAAGGTTCTCGGCGATCAGGGGCAATAGTCCCACGCTGATAAACTCGGTCGTTCCGATCGCATAGGCGCTGATAGCGAGAGCCAGTAGCGCCAGCGTACTCCGTTTTTGGTCCAATAGCATCTATAACCACCTCTAATCGTATAGAAATCGTCGGCCGATAGATGCTATTATGGGTGGAGCAGATGATTTTGACTAGTACGTACTTTGAAGTACGGTAGGTACTAAAAAGTACCTATAGCGACAGGAGGTCTTCGCGTGAGTGAGGTGACCCAAAAGAAATATAATATTACGGTGGAAGCGACCTTGGAGGTTATCGGGGGAAAGTGGAAGTGTGTCATACTCTGCTACTTGACGCGCGGGAAGAAACGGACCAGCGACCTCAAGCGTAGCATGCCCAGCATCACCCAAAAGATGCTAACCCAGCAGCTGCGCGAGCTTGAAGCCGATGGGATCGTGAACCGGATTACGTATCATCAGGTGCCGCCTAAGGTTGAGTATGAGCTGAGCGAATATGGCTGGAGCCTAAAGCCGATTTTGGATGCGCTCTGCACCTGGGGAGAAGGCCATATTATCAAAGAATACGGCGATAAGTTCGCCGTATTGGAGGACAATATTTTAAATCACTGAAACCGGAAGGCTTCTCTCAAAGAACGTCCTCCAGTTTTCGTACAGCAGACCGCGGACGAAGTCATCGTCGTAGTGTCTGGCGAGCAGCTCGGCCAGAGCCGGGAAGCAGCCCGCATGCTCCAGGCCCTCGGTCTTGCGCGACAGTCCGTCGAAGTCCGAGCCGAATCCCAGGATATGTCCCCCGCCGAGCGAGGCTACGTAATCGATATGGCGAAGCAGATCGGTCATGACGGCAGGACGAGTCGTATCGACCAGCCAGGGGATGAAGGTGAGCCCGATGCGGCCATCCCGGTCGCGGATGGCTTCGATCTGAGCCCGGCTCAGATTTCGTGGATCGGGGGCTATGTCCAGGGCATTGGAGTGAGAAGCGATGAACGGGCGAGGGCTCAGCTCCGCCAGCTCCCAGAAGCCCCGCTCTGTCAGATGGGAGACATCCAGGATGATGCCGAGCTCCTCACATTGCTTCACGAATTGCCGCCCCTTCAGCGTCAAACCGCCCTGACGCGGCTCCTTCACTCCATCCGCCGCCCAATTGGCGTAATTCCAAGTCAATCCGATGCAGCGTACGCCGAGCTGGAAGACGGTCCGGAGGTACAGCTCATCGCCCATCAAGCCGTCCACCCCTTCCAGGGTAAGCATAGCTCCGATCTTGCCTTCCGCCTCCGCCTGAGCCAATTCCCCCGCATACCGGATATGACGCATCTGCGGATGGGCGAGCACCTTCGTATAGAAATAATCGATGCATTGAAGCACCTCGCGGAAGCCGGGGCTATGCAGCGTAGCCGATAAGTAGACGGCAAATAGCTGCATCGCTGAGCCGCTGGCAACCAGACGCTCCAGCGTAACATCCAGATGCTCGGAGCTGTGAAAGTCGATATCCGGTCTTAGCATCATCCGGTTCAATGCATCACAGTGGGCATCGATTACCTTCATAGTTGTTCCCCCTCTCTTGGCCGTCCTAGGACGGCTCCCCCGCTCGCGTCAGCGTGCATGCCGGTTCGCAGGACGGGACAGTCCCAGATGCTCCCGCAGCGTCGCGCCTTCATATTCGGTACGGAACAGCCCCCGCCGCTGCAGCTCAGGGATGACTAGATTGACGAAGTCCTCCAAGCCGCCAGGCAAATAAGGGGCCATTACGTTGAAGCCATCCGCTCCATGCTGCACAAACCATTCCTCCAGATGATCGGCAACCTGCTCCGGGGTGCCTACAACCGTCTGATGTCCTCGCGAGCCCGCGACCCGCATGTATAGCTGTCGCAGCGTCAACCCCTCCTGACGAGCCATATCAAGCAGCAGATGATTCCGGCTTTTGTCGCCGTTGCTTTCAGGCAGGTCCGGCAGAGGCTCGTCCAGCGGATAGCCGGAGATATCGTGCCCGAGCTTGCGAGACAGCACATCGAGGCCTACGGCCGGATGGATCAGCTCCTGCAGCTCGTCCAGCTTGCTCTGCGCTTCCTGTGCGGTGCGGCCGATGATGGGGAATACGCCTGGCATGATCAAGAGCTCGTCCTCGGCGCGCCCGTAGGCGGCCAGCTTCCCCTTCAGGCTAGCATAGAAGTGTTGGGCGCGGGCCAGGGTCGGCTGGGCCGTGAAGACGACTTCGGCCGTCTGCGCGGCGAGCTCCTGTCCCTCCTCCGAGGAGCCGGCCTGAATAATGACCGGGTAGCCTTGAGGGGACCGGGAAATATTGAGCGGGCCCCGCACGGCGAAGTGCTCGCCCTGGTGATTCAGCGTATGCAGCTTGCCGCTGTCTGCAAACCGGCCCTGTGCCTGATCGATCAGGAACGCATCATCCTCCCAGGAATCCCATAATCCCGTCACCACCTCGACGAATTCCTTGGCCCGATCATAACGCTTGGCGTGGGCCATATGCGTGTCCCGGCCGAAGTTCAACGACTCGTCGGCCAGCGCCGAAGTCACCACGTTCCATCCCACGCGTCCTCCGCTGATATGATCGAGGGAGCTGAACAGCCGGGCAATGTGAAACGGCTCGTTATACGTGGTGGTGGCGGTGGCGGCCAGCCCGATATGCCGGGTCACCGCGGACAAGGCGGCCAGCAGCGTCAGGGGCTCCAGCCGGATGGTGATATTGTGATCGAAAAAAGAGGAGTAGTTCGGCACCCCCAGTGTATCGGCGAAAAATACGAGATCCATCTTGCCGCGCTCAGCTAGCTGTGCCAGCTCCTGATAAAACCGGACATCGGTAACCCGGTGGGCTTCCGCCCGGGGATGTCTCCAGGCGGCAACGTGATGTCCGGCCTCCATCAGAATGGCGCCCAGCCTCATTTGACGTTTGTCCTTGCTCATCGCAATACCTCATTTCCTCAGTTGGGTTCATTAATCCACGTACAAGGTGTTGACTTGCTTGCGGTAGGCCTGCGGCGTTATGCCCATCTTGCTCTTGAAGGATTTGACGAAATAGGCGCTGCTCTTGAAGCCGATCTGCTGCCCGATCTGGGCAATCGTCAGATCGGTGGTCGAGAGCAGCAGCCTGGATTCCCGGATCCGGTGTGCCATCACGTACTGGCTGAGCGTGCAGCCAGTCTCCCGGCTGAACAGATGAGAAGCGTAGTAGGGAGACAGATGCAGCGATTCGGCCAGACGGTCCAGCGAAAATTCCTCGGAGAAATGCTCGTTGATCCAGGCCATCATCTGTTCCACATGCCGGCTGTTGGTCCGCATGGAGTCGCTGGACGAATGCGACGACGGCTCGCCCGCGGTCAGCTTGCGGAATTCGCGGAGCAGCGAGAACAGGAAGAGCACGACCTCCTCCGTCTGCTGGAGCTCCGGACAGGTGTTAAGATTGCGGTGGAGGTCGAACAACAGCTCCGCGAACAGAGTCTGCTGGATCGGCTCCAGCTGCAGCACCTGCTGCTGGAGCTCTGCCTTCCACAGCTTGTTGAAGAACATATGCAGCGCCGGGAAGGTGGCCATATACCGCTCGAACAACGATGGATCGAATATAAAAATGCTGCGGATATATGGACAGGACGGCGTAATGTCCAGCTTGAATTTGTGCAGCTGGTAAGGCTGGCACATGAAGAGGGTGCCGGGGCCAACCGGATGCAGCTTCTGATCGAACATCAGATGTCCGCTGCCCTCGTGAACATAGAGGAATTCGATGCCCTGATGGGCATGAATTTGCTCGAAGCCGCCCTCCAGCGTTTCCCGGCGGTAATGAAAGATATAGCTTTTTTCTTCAAACTTCGGCTTAGGCTCTAGCATTTGATTCATGGCATAACCTCCGTTGTGACATCTGTCCGCCGTCTCTATCCCTTGAGTGCGCCGATCATGACACCTTTGACAAAGTGCTTCTGAAGGAACGGATAAATGAACAGGATCGGCAGGGTAGCCACCATGATGGAGGCATACTTGATCGTTTCCCCGATCTGGTGAAGCTCATTGACGGCACCGGTCGAGATCGTATCCGTGGAGTCCGAAATCAACAGCTCGCGGAGGATCAGCTGCAGCGGGTACAGACTGCGGTCCTTCAGGAACACGGATGCGTAGAACCAGGCATTCCACCGGTCTACCGCCGCGTACAGGATCACGACCGCGATGACTGGCATGGAGAGCGGGATTACGATGCGGAGCAGGATGGTCAGATGATGGGCTCCGTCGATTTTGGCCGACTCCTCCAGGGTTTCGGGGATGGCCTGGAACGATGTACGCATAATGATGAGATGGAACGTATTCATAGCAAAGGGAAGAATGACGGATGCCAGGGTGTTGGTCAATCCGGCGCCCTTCACAATCAGATACAGAGGGATTAGTCCTCCGCTGAAGAACATGGTGAACACGATGAAGAACATAAAGAAGGAGTTCCACATCACTTGCTTGCGCGAAAGCACGAAGGCGGCTGCCGTCGTCATCGCTACGTTCAGGACGACCCCCGTGATGACGATGATCAGCGTGTTCATATATCCTGTATAAATCGATTTATTGCCGAGTACCCGCTCGTATCCGCTGAGATTGAACCCGAGGGGCTTCCAGAGCAGGCCCTGATGCGCCATCAGCCGCCCGCCGTCGCTGACGGAGGCAATCGCCACATAGATCAGGGGATACAGCGTACATACGACGAGAAGGCTCAGCAGCAGAGCGACAAAGACTCCGAAGAGCTTGTCCGACAGACTGGTTGACTTCATGGTTGATCGCCTCCCTTTACCATAGGCTGTTTTTACTCCACTTGCGGCTCAAGGCATTGGCCGCGACGAGCAGAATCAGATTGAAGGCCGAGTTGAACAAGCCGACGGCCGAGCTGAACCCCCAATTGGCCTCCAACAGCCCCTTGCGGTAGACGGAGGTGGAGATCACATCGGCGGTCTCATAGATGATAGGATTGTATAGAAGCACAATTTTTTCATAGCCGACGTTCAGCATATTACCCATTCTCAGAATGAGCATGATCATGATAGTGGGCAGCAGGCCGGGCAGGCTGATATGCCAGATCTGCCTCCAGCGGGAAGCTCCGTCCATCCGGGCCGCTTCGTATTGCTCCGTATCGATGCCCATCAGAGCTGCCATATAGATGATCGATTCCCAGCCGGTCTTCTGCCAGATCTCGGACATGACGTAGATCGTCCGGAACAGCTCCGGTCTCTGGAGCATGGCCTGTCCATCGGTTCCGGTGAGCGCGGTATATGCCGTATTGATCAGTCCCCCGCTGTTCGTGAAGTCCTTGACGATGCCGCAGATGACGACCAGCGAGATGAAGTAGGGCATATAGGTGACCGTCTGCACGACATTCTTGACATACTTGCTTCTCACTTCATTGAGCAGTAGCGCCAAGAGAATAGGGGCAGGGAACTCGAACAGCAGCGTGTTCAGGCTGATCAGCAGGGTGTTAATCAGGATTCTCCAAAAATAATAGCTGGAGAAAAATGCCTCGAAATGCTTCAGCCCCACCCAGTCGCTGCCCCAGATGCCCTTGACCGGCGAAAATTGCTTGAAAGCGATGATCGCCCCATACATCGGCAGATAATGAAAGATGACGTAATAAGCGATAATCGGGATCATCAATAGATATAAATATTTATTCAACAGAAAATCTCTGAGCAGTCGCGCGGAAAGAGAACGGCGTTTGTGCGGGGGGGACACGGGCTGAGGGACGGCACTCCGTTTCATACGGTACACCCTTTCATAGAAAAATGAAGGACGGGGCGCGTCAAGCTCTCACCCCGTCAACTAAGTTTTAACGCTTCGAGTAGCGCTCGTAAGCGGCTTGCGTAATCTTGATCGCTTTATCCAGATTGATGGATTTCAGCTTGGTCAGGTAACTGTCGAAGGCATCGGCAGGCAGGGTACCCAGGATGATTTTCAGTGAAGTCTCATCCACTAGCGTATTGATTTCCGACATGATCTGGGCGTACTCGCTGGCATCCTCCAAGGCGATGGACACCGGCGGCAGCGCGTGCTTCTCGTTGTCGCTCTTCCAGACGGTCAGCGCATCCTTCTGCTGAGGCATCGCATAGAACTGCTCGATAAATCGCTTGTCCTGAATAAACGGCCCTACGCCGGCTGCGCGGATATACAGCCCCATCGCTTGGGAAGGCGAGAGCTTGTCCGGGTTTTTCAGCAGCAGATCGGTGTATGTCGGATAGCCGTTCTCCAGATTGTAGCTTAGGCCCGGCGTGCCGAAGTTGAAGAAATTATGCCCTTCCTCGCTATACGCATAGTCGAGGAACTTGACGGCCAGCTCGGGATTTTTGGTCTTGGCCGAGATCGCTGCCGACGCTGCACCGGAGTAGGAGAACTCCTTCTGCCCGAAGGCCGGCGTGTCGCCCTTCTTCAGCACAGGATAAGGAGCCGGAACGAGGTTGGCCTTCGGATCAGCAGCCGTCAGGATGGGAGACCACTTGCCGATCCCGCCTCCAGCACCCCCGATGGTCGCTCCGGTCGCTCCCGATGTGACGGCTGCATCCAACGCTTTCGTGTCGGCGGCGGCAAAGTTTTTGTCGATCAGCCCTTCCTCATACCATTGATGCATGGTCATGAGAAATTCCTTATAGCCGGGCTGGGCCGGTCCGTATTTCACTTGACCGTTGTCCAGATAGAAGTTTTTTACGACGCCGTAAGCTCCGACGAACGAGCCGTTCAGGAGACTTTCCAGCGCCCGGGGCTTATTCTTGAAGGCAAGCGGAGCGGCCACGCCCTTCTTTTCCTTAAAGGTCTTGAGTACGGTATACCACTCATCGATCGTCGTCGGCGTCTGCAGGCCGAGCTCGTCCAGCCAGTCCTTGCGGATGACCGGGCCTTCGGTGGTTTTGACGAGATCGTCTTTGCGGATGAACGGAAATACATAGTAGCTGCCATCATCGGTCTTGACCATCTTGTCTACATCAGGGTTGTCCTTCAAATATTTCTTGAGGTTAGGCGCATGCTTGTCGATGAGGTCGTTCAGCTTCAGGATATAGCCGTCGCTGATCATTTTCTCAGGACCGCCGGGGGCTCCGGTCAGCCAGTTGTATTCCACGATATCGGGCAGATCGCCGGAGGCCAGCATCAGGTTGAAGGCTTCCTTGGACTGTCCGTTCGGAATCTCCGTAATATTCAGCGTGACACCGGTATGCTTCTGCCAGTCCTGATAGAAGGGAACGTCCTTCAAGGTGGACTTGAGGCCGAGGAAGGAGCTGTTCATCTCAATCCAGTAGGTCAAGGTACCTTTGGTTTCAAGCGGGTACTTGGTCGGCCCGGCAGTGTTCTGGGCATCGGATGGGGCAGGGGACTTAGGGGCTTCCCCGCTAGTTTGAGAGCAGGCTGCGAGCAGTCCCAGGATCAGGGTCGCGGCAATTGGAGTTTGTACAACTTTTTTCATAAGTTCACTTAAATTCCTCTCTGCATGTAATTTGGATTAACTTTTGATTAAAAAAATATGAAATATAAAGATTTAAGGATCGGGAAGGCCTTGAAATCCTGTGAAAATAAATTCCTGAAAAAGATTTTTGAATAAATAAAAGGGTTGTTTGGGATAAAAAGGTTGGGTTATTTTGGGCGAAAAGTCCCGGTATGTGCAGAATCCTTGGAAATTTCGACATTTTCCATTATCATAGTCTCTTAATACCAAGGTGTAAAGTCGGATATATAAGGAAGCGCAATATTTTTATACAAGAGGACAACATTGTTATGCTGGCACTAGCTATACTAAATTCAAATACGAGGGGAACCTGCGGCCTCAGTCAGAAAAGGGCTGTTCGATTGCACCTCGTTGAAGGAGAGGGTTACGATGAAATATGCATTTAACTCTGCTTCTTGCCCTGAGCTTAGCTTGGACGAGCTCATTCAGACAGCTAGAATATATGACTATCAGGGGCTGGAGCTGCGCAGCGGAATCGGTCATCGGCATGGAGTGGAGCTGACAGCCGGACAGATGGAGAAGAGCCGATTGCGGACTTTGCTCGCAGACTCGGAGATTGAGATTTGCTGTCTGAGCATCTCCAATACGTTCTCCAAGCCGGTCGAGGTCGGCTATCAGATTGGGGAGACGATGTCTTATTTGGAGTTGGCCTCTAGTTTGTCGATCCCGAATGTGCGGGTGTTCTGTGGCCGGATTCCTGCGGATGGTTCGCGGGAAACGTCCAGAGAATCCATTATCGATGCGCTATACTCGCTGGGGGAAGTGGCTGGTGATTGCGGCGTCCGACTGGTCGTCGAGACTCACGATCATTGGTCCGACCCCCGCCTGATGGCTGAGATTATGCGGGAGGTCAATCGTCCGCAGGTGGCTGTAGCCTGGGACGTTATTCATACGGAGCGGGAGGGCCAGGCCGGGCCGGAAGAGGTGTATGAGACGCTGGGGCCATGGATTCAGCATGTTCATTTTCATGATGGCCTCAGAAGGCTGGACCGGCTGCATTACAGGCCGATCGGGACGGGGGAATTCGACCAGCTGCGCATCGCACGGGTGCTCGTGAAGGCCGGTTACCAGGGGTATGTCAGCGGTGAATGGTACAATTGGGAGCCCTATGAGATTCATCTGCCGAGGGAGCTGGCTGCCTGGAAGCGGTTTGTTAGCCTCGCGGAGAGCGAAGAGGTGGAGCATGGCGTTTAAGATTGTTATCGTGGGCTGCGGCAGCATAGCTTGGCGGGGACACGGCCCCGCCTGCCGGGCTTATGCGCAGCGCCATCCCGATGTGGAACTGGCGGCTTGTGTGGACCCCGACCGGGAGCGGGCGGAGTCATTCCGAGAAGCCTTCGGCTTCGGGAGGGCTTATACGGACCTTGATGCGGCGCTGGAGACAGAGAAGCCGGATGCGGTCTGTCTATTGGTTCCTTACCGGTTCACGGCCGATCTAGCCGAGCAGATCCTGAACAAGGGCTACCCGCTGCTGACCGAGAAGCCCCCGGGTATGACCCGGGAAGAGACGCTCAGGCTGATCGCGGCAGCACGGCGCAGCGGGGTTCCGCATCAAGTCGCCTGGAACCGGCGGCATATGCCGGTCGTCACCGAGGCGAAGCGCTGGCTGGACGAGCAGGCCCCGGCGGGCAGGCTGCATCATATCCGGTATGACCTTCACCGCGTGGACCGTGTGGGCTCGGATGCGTCGATTACGATGGTGCACGGGATCGATACGGTGAAATATTGGGTAGGCTCCGATTATAAGCAGGTCCGGTTCCGTTATCAGCCGATCGAGCACCATGGAGCTCGCGAAACGAATATTTACATGGAATGTGAGTTTGAATCGGGTGTATGGGCGCATATCCACTACTTCCCTCTGGCGGGGGCGGTGCTGGAGCGGGCGGTCATCGATGCGGCCGGCCATACGATGGTCATCCAGCTTCCCTTCTGGACGTCCAAGGACTCACCGGGAAGCATCCAGCATCTGAGCGGGAATGAACATGCTCCGGTGCTGGGGGGGGACGAGCTTGGCGGGAGCGGCGAGGAGTACGTTGCGAATGGCTTCCTTCAGGAAAATGCCTCTTTCTTCGATCATCTGAGAGCAGGTATCCACCCTCCCGAATCTCTTGCTTCATCGCTGCAGCAAGTGGAGATTGCCGAAGCTATCCGGCTGTGGCTGCCCGTATACCAAGCCCCGAGCTGATTAGAGCAAGCCATAGAAGCGGCATGGCAGAAAAAAAGGAATACTTGAGCTAAGGCTTCAAGTATTCCCGGTAAGGCTGCAGAATGTGCGCGTAGTCGTCACCGTAGCGCTCGGCCAGCTCCCGGCCGAGGTCCTGCTCGATCCGTTCCATCACCACATCGTGGTAGAACGCGTTCTGCAGCAGCTCGGCCAGCGACGGATGGTCCGTCTCCAGCATGGAGAGCTTCTGCGCGCTGCCGAAGCTCCCGAGCAGGGCGGAGGTCGCGTCGCAGAGCAGAGAGAACTTGCGGGACGGCGCGTCCGCCCAAGACTCGCTCCGTTTGTGAACGATGACGTTCTGCAGGCGGCTGTGGCACTCGCCGATCGAGATCAGGGTGACGGCGACGCCCCGGCCTTCAGCCTCCAGCAGCGCTTCCTCCACCCATTGGATGTCCTCGGCCCACAGGTCGGCGACGATAGATTGGTTCGCATTGGCCGCCACCCGGCGGATGGCCGTCTTGATCGCCTTGGTACCCGTCCACGTATAGAAGGAGGCGGAGGCGCGAGGAGGCGTGTGCATCTGGCTTAGCAGCGACCGGGCGGTCTGCTCGAAATCCGATTGGAGCAGGCGGACGACCTGCTCGATCGGCACGGCATCGTAGGTGACGGGGTCGCTCTCCACGACCCGGCACAGGCCCTTGTCCGTCAGGGAACGGAGGGCGGCGTAGACATTGGTGCGGGAGACGGAGACGCGCTTGGCGACTTCGTACCCGGACAGATCGGGCTCCTCATGCAGGGCCAGGTAGCATCGCGCTTCCAGATCGGACAAGCCGATGCGGCGCAGTTCATCGATCAAGGGGGCACCTTCTTTCGATAGCGTGAGTGAGCTGATTATAGGTATTACTCCATACTACTAAAATGCAATGGAAAGTCAATGCATCCGTCTGGCCTGGGCCGTTCAAGCCTGCATGCCTGTAGAGCTCCGATCTGGATAAGCCTTCCCATTTCTGTGGTGGAATAGTGAAACGCAGCGGCTGTTTCTGCGTAGTACACTAGGAAGATGAGGGAGGGGGATTACGATGAATACTGAAAGCGTTGTCCGAAATCCGAATCAGAATCCTAAGCAGGTTTCGCGGGTAGTAATTGGTGCCGTTGTTATTCTGGTGCTCGTGATACTGGGATTCCGGTCGTTCGCCATCGTGGAGGCAGGTCACCGTGGAGTTGTCCTGCAATTGGGAGCGGTCCAGCCTCAGGTGCTGGAGGAAGGATTGCACTTTAAGATTCCGTTTATTCAAACCGTTATTCCGGTGGAAATCCGCGTACAGAAGGCCGAAACCAGCCAGGTATCGGCAAGCCGGGATTTGCAAACCGTAACGACGACTATGGCTGTTAACTATCACTTGGACGGCACGACGGTCAACAACCTATACCGTACAGTCGGTATGGAATACCGGGGCCGGATCGTCGACCCGGCAATTGGTGAATCGTTGAAGGCGGTCACCGCCCAATACACGGCGGAGGATCTGATTTCCAAGCGGTCTGAGGTCAGCGCCAAGGTAAAGGAAGCGTTGGCTGCTAAGCTGAGCATGTACAACATGATCCTGGACGAAATCAACATTACGGAATTCAAGTTCTCCGAGGAATTCGACCGGGCCATTGAGCAGAAGCAGATTGCTGAGCAGCAAGCCCTCAAGTCCAAGCTCGATCTGGAGAGGATCAAGATCGAGAAGGAGCAGGAAATCACCCGTGCCCAGGCCCAGGCCGAGGCGCTGCGTTTGCAGAAGCAGGAGGTTACCCAGGAGCTGGTACAGCTGAGGCAGATCGAAGCGCAGCTGAAGGCGATCGAGAAGTGGGATGGCAAGCTGCCGAACGTGACCGGAGGAGCCACGCCGTTTATCAGCGTGGATAAGTAAAGCACAATTTAGCAGGCGTAAGCCGTGTTAGAGATAAGCCGCTGCCCGATTTTTCAGAAGACGGGAATCCTGGCAGCGGGGTCTTTATACGAAGGGGCACCTCTCGTTAGGAGGGTGTCCTTTTCATTGCTTTTGTGCATGAATCTTAATTTTTTTTAGATAACAAAACTTATTTTGTAAAACTTCGTTTTCCGTATTATGATGAATGTATCAAGTGCGTGAATATGGAGGAGGACGAACAGATGAAGCTGCGTTTTGAAGGGGAGCTGGCGGAGCTGCTGCCGGGCATCCGGGCGCTGGCACCGGAGCTGGGGATCGAAGAGTCGGAGCAAGGGTTGCCGGTGAACGTGGGCCAGGTTGCCGAAGGGCTGGAGGTTGGACAGGCCGAGGGTCGGGCGTATATCCGCTATGCGCAAAGACATCAATTTTTCCGCGGACTGGGTTTGCTGGTGCAGCATGGTGGCAGCGGTGAACCTTTCGAGCTCCGCGAGCAGGCGCAGTTCGATACGATCGGCCCGATGTTCGACTTGTCGCGCAATGCGGTGCTGACGCTGGATACCTTCCAGTTCTTGCTTCGCAAGATGGCCTTGATGGGGCTGAATTCGGTCATGCTGTACCTGGAGGACACGTACGAGATCACCGGTGAGCCATACTTTGGCTACATGCGTGGCCGGTACACGCAGGCGGAGCTGCGGGAGATCGACGATTATGCTTACCAGTTCGGCATTGAGGCGTTTCCGAGCATCCAGACGCTTGCCCATCTGGAGGAGTTCCTCAAGTGGGAGCCCGTGAAGGAATACCGGGACACGAAGGGAGCCCTGCTTGTCGGCGAAGAGGCGACGGACCGCTTGGTCGAAAGGATGATCGAGTCGGTCAGCGCACCGTTCCGCAGCCGTAAGATTCATATCGGCATGGACGAGGCCGAGGAGCTGGGACGTGGCAAGTATCTCGACAAGAATGGATTTACGGAACGCTTCGAGATCATGACCAATCACCTGGATAAGGTGCTCCAGGCTGTCCGCAGCCGGGGACTGAAGGCGATGATGTGGAGCGATATGTTCCTGAAGCTGGCTTCTAGGGACGGTGCGGAGTACTACGATCATGATACGCAGATTCCGGAGGAAATGGCGCGCCGCATTCCGAAGGATGTGGATATGGTGTACTGGGATTACACCCATATGGAGCCGGAAGATTATGAGCAGCTGATCGCCAAGCACCGGCCGCTCGGATGTAACCTGGTGTTTGCCGGGGCGGTCTGGGTGTTCAACACGTTCGGCGTCAACTACGGCTTGTCGCTGAAGGCGACGGACGCGGCGCTGCAGGTGTGTAAGCGGGAGAATATCCGTGAGATTTACGCCACGATGTGGGGCGACGACGGGATGGAGAGCAACCCGCTGATCGCCTTGCTGGGCCTCCAGTTCTACGCGGAGCACGCTTACTCTGCGGATAAGCCGGACTGGCAGCGGGTGGCGGAGCGGGTCAAGTTCTGCACGGGGCTGGACGCCGATACGTACCTGCAGCTGAAGCTGCTGGATGAAACGCCGGGCTCAGAGCCGGACAACCGCAAGCAGAGCAATCCTTCGAAGTTTCTGCTGTATCAAGACGTACTGCTCGGACTGTTCGATAAGCAGATCGAGGGACTGGCGATGTCGGAGCATTATACGCAGGTGGAGCAGGCCATCGTCAGCCGCCGGGACGCGGAGGCGGAGCTGGACTATCTCTTCGAGGTGCCGCAGAAGCTAACCGCGGTGCTGAGGCGCAAGAGCGAGCTCGGCATCGTGCTGAAGCGCGCTTATGATGCCGGAGATACCGGCACGCTGAAGCGAATCGCAGATGTTGTGCTGCCGGAAGTTGCCGGTGCTGTGCGGGAGCTGCGCGATGCTCACCGGAGCCAGTGGCTGCGCATGTACAAGCCGTTCGGCTGGGAAGTGCTGGACATCCGTTACGGAGGCGTGATCAACCGGCTCGATACGGCAGTGGTCCGGCTGACGGATTATCTGGAGGGGCGAATCAGCCGCATCGAGGAGCTGGAGCAGGAGCGGCTGCTGTACAGCACGGCCAACCGGTTCAACAACCGGGGCGTAGGCTGGTGCAGCTACTACTACCGGATGGCTTCGCCGAATGTGTTCTTCCACGTGATGAACCCGTTCTGACGGTTGAAGCATACCGATCATTTCTATATGACTGGCAGGGTAACCCCGCCACTAGAATCCTAGCATCATATCCATCATGTTGTGCGGCCTCTCTACCCGGCCGCACATGAGGTCAAAGAGCCGCTGCCTGTGCTATAATCGGAGCACATGGAAGCGGCTCTTTGGCTTGTTCAGTCGGGGAGCCCGCGCCTGGCTGGTCGGGTAGGGGCGGGGGGCCTCTGCGGTACAGATACGGCTGCAGAAGGCAAGGTGTACAGGTTGGACGTCTAAGCTTTCCTTCCCGGTTAACGAAGCCAGGTCCGTCATAGAGAGAATTAACCATCCCGACCAAGAGAGAGGTTCATTTTGAATGTGGGCTTTTATGATAAGTGCTGCCGCAGTGGCCGTTCTAATCTATGCAGGGTTACGGACTTATCCGGTGCTCGGGGGACGTGCCCCGGCCGAACGCAGGCAGCTGCTCCGGCAATCGGAGAACTACAGAGAAGGCAAGTTTATGAATCAGATTCCTACCGTCATGGAGAAGAGTCTGAAGGAAAATGCCAAGATGATGGCGGATTTTATCAAAGGAAATCCGAGGGGAAGGCCGGAGCAGCCGCTCGCTGTAGAGACTTACCGGCCCGCCTTGCCGAATTTGGGTAGATCAATCGTTGCAGACGGTTCGACCACCGAAGGCGCCTCGCCTCGCGTCACCTGGTTCGGGCACTCGGCAGTGTTGATCGAGCTGGAGGGCAAGACGCTCTTCTGCGACCCCATGCTGGGGCGCACCCCGTCGCCCTTTCCCCTGTTCGGCGGCAAGCGCTACGGCAGCAGACTGCCTGCGGAGATTGAGGATTTGCCGCCTATCGACGTCGTACTGCTCTCTCACGATCATTACGATCATTTGGACTACGGGAGCATCCGGAAGCTGAAAGACAAGGTTCAGCGCTTTTTCGTCCCTCTGGGCGTAGGTGCCCATCTGATCCGGTGGGGTGTGTCCGCCGAGAAGATCGAGGAGCATGACTGGTGGGAGGAGACGGCTTACCTGGGCCTTACGCTGGCATGCACTCCGGCGCGGCATTTCTCGGGAAGAAGCCTGTCCGACCGCGATGCGACCTTGTGGTGCTCGTGGGTCATCCGGGGACAGGAGAGTTCGATTTTCTTCAGCGGGGACAGCGGATATGGCCCGCACTTTGCGGAGATCGGCCGTGCGTATGGACCGTTCGATCTGACGCTGATGGAATGCGGCCAGTACGACCCCCGGTGGGCGGTCATCCATATGCTGCCTGAGGAAACGGTGCAGGCCCATCAGGAGGTGCGGGGCAAGGCGCTGCTGCCCATCCATTGGGGAGCCTTCACCCTCGCTCTGCATGATTGGACCGATCCGGTCGAGCGGTTAGCGGAAGCGGCGCGGAGCCGGGATGTCGCCCTATGTACGCCCCGGATCGGCGAGACGGTGCATATCGGCAGCTCCGTATTGCCGTCATCGCCCTGGTGGCGATCCGTGACGACAGCGAAGTAACCATGATTTGGTTGCTATTTCCGGCGTATCGAATCTTGTCGAGTAGTGACGATTTCCACTTGAAATGCTAGAGAAGAGCGTGTACTATTACAGGTATAACTTCAGAGAACTCGTATAATTTTGGGGATATGGCCCATAAGTTTCTACCGGATGACCATTGCAATTATCCGACTATGAGTGAGAGCGCATCCCGCGGCTTTTATTTACCTTCGGTAAGGAAGGCATCGACCGGCGCAGACGCTTTGTGTGTGACGCCATCAGGTACACCATCACAGAGGGACAGACTTCACTTGAGAGAAACCGCTCAAGCAGGAACTGTCCCTTTTTCATATGGAAAAAAGGAGCGATAACGTAAACATGAAGCTGTTGCAGGAACGCATACGTCAAGAGGGACTGATTCTTTCGGACACGGTGCTCAAGGTGGACTCATTCTTGAATCATCAGGTGGACACGAAGCTGGCTCTGGAGATCGGCCAAGAATTGGCACGACGGTTCGCCGACCGGCGCATTACGAAGGTGCTGACCATCGAGGCGAGCGGCATCCAGTTTGCCATGGCGACAGGCATCGCGCTGGAGGTTCCGTTTATCTATGCGAAGAAAAAGAAAGCCGTGACGCTCTCCGAGCAGGTGTACTCGGCCCCTGTGCATTCCTTCACGCGTCAGGAAACGTACCAGGTCAGCATCTCGCAGAAATACCTTGGTCCAGAGGACCGGGTACTGATCGTCGATGATTTCCTTGCGACCGGCGCGGCCTTGGTCGGTCTCGTAGATATTGTGAAGGAAGCGGGCGCCGAGCTCGTGGGCGTTGGCTGCGTGATCGAGAAGAGCTTCCAGCAGGGCCGGGGGCTGCTGGAGGACCGCGGGGTCCGCATTGAGTCGCTGGCGCGGATCGCGTCGATGTCACCGGGAGAGATCCACTTTATAGACGAAGAGGGCCAGACCGGTGAGCGCGCGAAGGAGAATGCGACATGCTGAATAAACTGAGCAAACAAAAGGTCGTGACGCTTGGCCTCCAGCATGTGCTGGCGATGTATGCCGGAGCGGTCATCGTCCCTCTGATCGTTGGGGGAGCCTTGAAGCTGAACAGCACCCAGATGGCTTATCTGATCGCGGCCGATCTCTTTACCTGCGGCATCGCTACCATTCTGCAGGTCATGGGCACCAAGTATTTCGGCAGCAGGCTGCCGGTTATTCTCGGATGTACCTTCACGGCCGTCGGACCGATTATCGCGATCGCGTCGACCTCTAACCTGGCTACCGCTTATGGAGCCATCATTCTCTCGGGCTTATTCGTTGTATTGGCCGCGCCGCTGTACGGCAAGCTGCTCCGGTTCTTCCCTACAGTCGTCACCGGGTCGGTCGTGACTATCATTGGACTGTCCCTGATTCCGGTAGCGATGAACAATGCCGCGGGAGGTCAGGGCGACCCTAGCTTCGGCCAGATCCATAACCTGCTGCTGGCGCTCGGTACACTGGTCGTTATTTTGCTCGTGAACCGTCTGACGACCGGCTTCCTGCGATCTATATCCGTGCTGGTGGGCCTCGTGGCAGGCACAGCGGCAGGCTACGCGATGGGAATCGTCAACTTCTCGGCTGTCAATTCGGCATCGGTGATCAGCGTGGCGCAGCCTTTTTATTTCGGAATACCGCAATTCAGCCTGATGGCAGTCATCACGATGATTATCGTGAATATCGTCAGCATGGTCGAGTCGACGGGGGTCTACTTCGCCGTAGGCAAGGCGACCGATCAACAGGTTCAGCCTAAGCAGATCGTCGGCGGACTGCGGTCCGAGGGCTTGGCGATTATGCTGGGCGGCGTGTTCAATGCGTTCCCGTATACAGCCTTCTCACAGAATGTTGGCCTGATCTCGCTGACCAAGGTCAAATCCCGTGACGTCATCTTTGCCGCAGGCGGCATCATGGTCATTCTCGGCCTGCTGCCCAAGCTCGCGGCGCTGACGACCGTCATCCCGAATGCCGTACTGGGCGGCGCGATGATCGTGATGTTCGGCTCGGTAGCCGCCTCCGGCATTTCCATCCTGTCCGAAGTCGATCTGCGCAAGGACAGCAACCTGCTGATCGCCGCGTGCAGCATCGCGGTCGGCCTCGGCTCCGCGACATTGCCGGGCATGTTCGACCAGCTGCCGGACTTCGCCAAGATGCTGCTGCAGAACGGCATCGTCTCCGGCTCGTTGACGGCGATCGTACTGAATATTGTCTTGTCGAGCCGGAAGACCTCCGAGGCGCCTGTGACGGCCCCGAAGGTAGAGGCTTCCTAATTCGAATCTATGTATCGTCCCCGCGATTGACAGCGGGGGCGATTTTTTTCATTCGACTACGGCCTGTCTGGAGCTGATGCTGCCAGCAGTACGGCCTCCAGCTTCTCCAGCGTCAGCATCGCTTCGGTCGACTCCTGCATATCGCGCAGCTTCAGCTGCCCCAGCCGAGCTTCTTCCTCTCCGATCAGGATGACGTAACGGATACCGTGAGCCGCTGCGGAAGCTAACGTTTTCCTCAGCTTGCGCTTGCCGAGCTCTACGCGGATGCGCAGGCCCGCGGCACGCAGCCGGGCGGCGGTCGATAACGCCTCGACTGTCATTCCGCCGATCGGGATGATCATCGCCGCGGGGGCAGGGAGTGTGAATGGGCGCTCTGCCAGCATGGCCATGATCGATTCCATGCCGAAGGAGAGTCCGACGGTCGGATAGCGAATCTCCTCATGTCCTGCCAGCTGTCCGATGATGGCGTCGTACCTACCACCTCCGCCGAGACTGGAGCTGTATGACCCGGTAGCGTCGACGATCTCGTAGACGGTACCGGTGTAGAAGGACAGCCCGCGCGACAGGAACGGGTCGAAGACACACACGGCTTCCAGTCCAAGCTTGCCGATCAGCTCTTCCATCGCGGCGACCTCGCCAGCTCCGGAGCTTTCCAGAAGACCGTAGGCTTGCGCCAGCTCCCCGAAGGTCGGGGACTTGCGTTCGATCAGCCCAGCCAGAGCGGTTACTGTTTGTTCAGGAAGCCCCTTGACGCCCAGTTCCTCCCGGACCCCGGCCAGACCGATCTTGTCCAACTTGTCGAGGGTCAGCATCACCGATAACAGCTCCCCGGGCTGAACGCCGATGGATTCCAGCAGCTCGCCGAGAAAGCGCCGGTTGTTCCACTTAAGCAGCACCGGCAGCTCGAGCTGCCGGAAAGCTTCTACGGCGAGCTGCATCAGCTCGGCCTCAGCCTCAGGTCCCTCGATGCCTACAACGTCGGCGTCGCATTGCATAAATTCACGAAGCCGCCCACGCTTCACAGGGCCGTCCCGGAATACCTTGCCCAGCTCGTAGCGCCGGAACGGAAGCTCAATCCCCGGGTTCAGCGCGATGACCTTGGCGAACGGAATCGTCAGATCGTAGCGGAGCCCCAGGCGGCGTCCACCTTGGTCAATGAACCGGTACATCTCCTTCACAATCTCATCGCCGCCGGCATACTTCGAGAGCAGCAGCTCCTGCTCGCTCAGCATTGCGGTTTCCATCGCCTCATAGTCATACAGCTCGAACAAATTCCGGAGCACTTGCTGTACCCGCTGCCGGAGTGCTTGTTCCTTTCCCCAGTAATCCGCAGTCCCTTTGACGTTTTGCATCAGTCTTCATCCTCTCTCGGGTTTCTCTTACAATCATTTTTCGCCCGGTCCTGCCGGGATAACAAAAAACGCGCCGGACCCTTTGGTCCTGCGCGCTTGATATGCCGCAGGCGGGCCAACGCGAACAGCGTTAGCCCACCCTGAATGTGTACAGGTGTGCTAACGCCGCTTGTGATGATGGAGTTGATTCAGTATGAACGCATACATGGGTTCCATCTCCTCGAATCGAAGTTAGAGACGATTATAACTGAAATAGGGTGGGTCTGCAACCGCCGCTTACAGTGGATACACCTCCGGAGCAGCATCCCTATAAGCGCGTCGCAGCTCCTGCACGGCGTCCATCACGTCCTTGCCGATATGGGGGCGCATCTCCTCATAGACCGGCTCCAGAGCCTGCTGCCATTCCTGCCGCTCCTCTGGCGTCAGGTTGTGAATGTCCATCCCGCCCGTCTTCTTCAGCTCCTCCCACTGCTTCTGGGTCAGCGCGGCGGAATTGCGGTTGGCCCAAGCCGTCGCTTCCTCCATGGCTTCGGTCACCGCCCGCTGCTCTTCCGGCTTTAACCGGGCCCAGAATTCCTTATTCATCAGCACGCCATAGCCGAGATAAGCATGGTTGCTTACCGTCAGATACCGCTGAACCTGATACAGCTTGCGGGAGTAAATATTGGAGATCGTGTTCTCCCCGCTGTCGACAATGCTCGACTCCATGGAGCGGTATACCTGGTTGAAGGGAATGCGCACGGTGCTCGCCTCAAGCTGCCGGAACTGGGACTCGATCACCCTGCTGGGCAAAATGCGAAACTTCAGACCGCGGAAATCCTGGGGATGGATCAGCTCACCCCGGTTGGAGGTCATCTGCTGGAAGCCATTCGGCCAGAAGGCGAGTCCGATCATGCCTTTGGCTTCCAGCTTCTTCATCAGCATGTCCCCGAGCTTGCCGTGAAAGGCATTCTGTACAGCCTCTTCATTCGCGAAGGCGAAGGGCAGGTCCATCGCCATCCAGTCCGGGACGATCTCGGAGATGTTGGAGAAGCTTGGCGCAACCATCTGGATGCTGCCCCGCTGCAGCGCCGTTATTTCATCGGTTTCGTTATACAGAGTTCCGTTCGGGAACAGCTGCACCTGGATGATGTCGTTCGTCTTCTGCCTGACGAGCCGGGCGAATTCCTGGGCGGCTAGCCCTTTGGGCGTATTCTCCGCCACGATGAAGCTGAAGCGGATCACCGTCTGCTCGCTTAGTCCCTGCTGCTCGTCGTCGTGATAGCGCGGCGCGCTCGTGAACTGTGCGAAGAAGCCGAAGCCTACGGCGGTGGCAAACCCGAGTACAACAAACAGTGCGATGCCGGACCATTTTCTCATTTCTCAGGGTGCCCCCCATGTCTGCATGTTGTAATCAGTGTAACATATTGTATGATGATCGTAGAACCGCCGCGTGCGAAGGGAGGAGGAGGGCGATGGCAGGTATGCTGAGAATGCGCATGAATTGGAAGATTACGCTGCTATCCTTCGGCATCGTGCTGTTCGCGATCAGCATCGGAGCCGTGATCCTGCTGGGCCGCGTGCTGCACATGCAGGAGGAGGGGCTGGGTCAGCGCCTCCTCGTCACGGCGCGGACCGTGGCCGGCTTGCCGTCGATCTCCGCCGCTCTGGAAGATCCGGCTCACCACGGCGACATTCAACCGACCGCCGAGCGCATCCGGATCATCAACGATGTCGACTATATCGTCGTGATGGACATGGCCATGGTCCGGTGGTCGCATCCGTCCGAGGCGCGGATCGGGGAGCGGTCCCATGGAGAGGACGAGCACTCGGCCTTTGCGGAGCATACTTATTTGTCCAAGGCCAAAGGTGAGAAAGGGACGGCACTGCGCGCCTTCGTCCCGGTGATGAACGAGGCGCATGATCAGGTGGGCGTCGTCCTTGTCGGGCAGATGGTGCCTAGCCTGCGCGATGTGATCGGCGAGCTGGGCGGGCAGATGTATGTGACGCTGTTCTTATCGCTGCTGTTCGGCGTCTGGGGCTCCTGGATGCTCTCCCGTCACATCAAGGAGCAGATGTTCCGGCTGGAGCCGGATGAGATCGCCCAACTGCTGGTCGAGCGGACCGCTACCTTCAATGCGATGCATGAGGGCGTCATTGCGATCGATAGCCGCGAGCGGGTGACCGTGTTTAACGACAAGGCCAAGAGCATGCTCCATATTCAAGGCGAGGTGCTGGGTCGCCAGATCCGCGAGGTGCTGCCGAGCACGCGTCTGCCGGAGATTCTGGCCCTCGATCACGGCGTATACAACGAAGAGCTGCACATGGGACCGGTCATCATCATGAGCAACCGGGTGCCGATCAAGGTCCGCAATACGACCGTCGGCGCGGTCGCGATCTTTCAGGACCGCACGGAGGTCACCCGGATTGCTGAGGAGCTGACCGGCGTCAAGGCATTTATCGATGCGCTGCGGGTGCAGAATCACGAGCATATGAACAAGCTGCATACGATCGGCGGGCTGATCCAGCTAGATCACAAGCAGAAGGCGCTGGACTACTTGTTCCAGACCATTGAGGACCGGTCGGAGCAGAACAGCTTTATCGCGAGCAAAATCGCCGACGAGAGCGTGGCCGGCCTGCTGCTGGGCAAGATCAGCCGGGGCCGCGAGCTCGGCATCGAGGTGAGGCTGGACCCGGAGAGCCGCATGAAGCGGTTCCCGGAGCGGTTCGACCCGCATGACATGGTGATCATCCTGGGCAACCTGGTAGAGAACGCCTTCGACGCGTTGATGAGCCGCGAAGGCCACCGCGAGATTTTCATCAGCATCGCGCAGGATGAGGAGCTGCTATCCATCCTCGTCGAGGACAATGGGAGCGGGATGAGTGCGGAGGCGAAGCGGCGGATGCTGGAGCGGGGCTTCTCGACGAAGACGGGCCCGCATCAGGGGATCGGTCTATTCCTGATCGGACAGATCGTGCACAAGTGCGGAGGCACGCTGGACGTAGAATCGGAGCCAGGGGCGGGAACGAGCTTTATCCTGACCTTCCCCATGAGCGAAAGCGAGAGCGAGGAGGGTGGACATGTTTCAAGTCGTACTGATTGAGGATGATCCGATGGTGCTGGAGGTGAACCGGCAATTCGTGGAGCGCGTGCCCGGATTCCACGTAGTTGCGACCGCCGGCAATGGCTTGGAAGGGCTGGCAAAGGTTCGGGAGCTTCTCCCCGATCTGATCATCCTCGACATCTATATGCCCGGGGAGAACGGGACGGAGGTGCTGCGGCAGATCCGGGAGGAGAAGCTGCCCGTCGATGCGATCGTCATCACCGCGGCCAACGATATTCCGACGATCCAGTGGATGCTGCACCAGGGTGCTCTGGATTATATCGTCAAGCCGTTCAAGTTCGAGCGGGTGCGGGACGCGCTGAATAATTACAGCTCGATCAAGATGAGATTCGGCCAGCAGTCTCCGCTGTCCCAGGAGGAGCTGGACCGGTTGCTGCGTAGTCCGCAGACTGTGCTTCCTGAGCAGGTACGCGGCTTGGAGGACTCGTCCGCAGATCACGCTGCTTCATCCCTTCCGTTGATCTCGGGGGAGCTGCCCAAGGGACTGCAGGAGCTGACGATGAAGCAGGTCATCCTGTATCTGTTGCGTCAGCAGACCTCGCAGTCGGCCGAAGAGGTAGCCGATGGCGTAGGACTGGCCAGGGTGACGGCACGCCGCTACCTCGACCATCTGGAGAAGACCGGGCAGGTGAAGCTCGATATTGAATATGGCGGCATCGGCAGGCCTGTGAACCGGTACCGGTGGACCGCCCGCAAGTAAGACCGAGACCAAAAAGACCATAATCACCAATATGGTCTAATTCTTCCCCGCCTCCTCTGAAAGCGATATCATGTGTTCATGAGATGAAAGCGCTATCGTTACACAGAGGAGGATTCTTATGAGACTTGCCAAAAACTTAACGGTACAGGTCCTGATCGCCATCGTGCTTGGCATTGCCGTCGGACAGCTGTTCCCTCAACAAGCGGATAACCTGAAGGTTTTATCGGATGTCTTTATCAAAATGATCAAGATGGTCATTGCCCCCATCGTGTTCTTCACCATCGTCATCGGCTTCTCCGGCATGGGCGATATGAAGAAAATCGGCCGGATCGGCGGTAAGGCGCTGCTGTATTTCGAGTTCATTACCACGTTCGCCATGGTCATCGGCGTAGGGGTGATGTATCTAATCCAGCCGGGTCACGGGATGAATACAAGCGGCGTCAAGGCTGCAGATGTTGCCAAGTACACCAAGCAAGCTGCCGACAGCAGCCACGGCTTCCTGGACTTCGTGATGGGCATCGTGCCGGATAATGTGATCGGCGCCTTCGCCAAGGGTGATATGCTCCCGGTCTTGTTCTTCTCCGTGTTGTTCGGTCTGGCACTGGCTGGATTCGGTGAGAAAGCCAAGCCGGTTACGGTGCTGTTTCAGAAGCTGAACGATATTTTCTTTCGGATCGTCGCCATGATTATGAAATTTTCTCCGATCGCGGCATTTGGTGCTATGTCCTACACGATCGGCAAATTCGGAGTTCATTCCTTATTCTCTCTCGGTAAAATGATGGGCTCCGTGTACGTCACCATGGCGTTGTTCATCTTTATCGTGCTCGGTACCATCGCCCGGATCTATGGCTTCAGTCTGATCAAGCTGCTGGCGTTCATCAAGGAAGAGCTGATGCTCGTACTCGGTACGTCTTCATCCGAATCCGCACTGCCGCGCATCATGCAGAAGCTGGAGAGATTCGGCGCCTCCAAGCCTGTCGTTGGGCTGGTTGTGCCGACCGGGTACTCGTTTAATCTGGACGGTACGTCGATCTACCTGTCGATGGCGGGTTTATTCATCGCACAGGCTTACGGCATCGAGCTGAATTGGATCCAGGTGCTGACGTTCCTCGGCGTGCTGATGCTGACCTCCAAGGGCGCAGCGGGCATTACCGGCTCCGGTTTTGTTACGCTGGCCGCGACCCTGGCCGCCATCCCGAACAATGTCATTCCAATCGAAGGCATGGCGCTGCTGATCGGTGTCGACCGCTTTATGTCCGAGGCCCGGGCGATCACGAACATTATTGGCAACAGCGTGGCTACGATCGTCATCGCCAAGAGTGAGAATCAGTTTAATCCCGACGGTCAGCCGGCTTCAGAGCCGGAGGAAGACGAAGAGTCTCTGCTTCAGGGCGACTCGCTGGAGCTTCCCGGCAAGCTAGCTTAATCCTGTTTATTTAACCCAGAGAGCACCCCGTCCGTGGCGGGGTGCTCTTTGGCTGTTTGTCGGCAGGTGCGTCCGTTTCACGAGGTCAGCAACGGTTGGACTTGCACAAGACGCGGAGTAAGCTGCAGCTCTGCCGGGGGCCGGGCCGTTTTCCGATAGGACATATGTCCTTTTGCTGCTTGTCCTATCTGAAGTACACTAGGGAGAAGAAAGGTATGCAGATGCTAGATCAAGATACGGGGGACATGCCATGGAACGCAGCAGGGATAGGCACGCCATACAGGAGCTGGTAGAACGAAATGGACTTCTGCCTGTCTTTCATCCTGAGGTTATCGCTGCGATGGAGCTGCGGATCTATACCGACCGGGAAATCGTCTGTGCGATCGGTGACTATCTGGAAGGGCTGCAGGTGCTCGTGAAGGGTCGCTTGAAGATTCATACCTCGCTGCCCAACGGCAAAACGATGCTGCTGCGGTTCACGGAGCCGCCGACACTCATCGGCGATGTGGAATGGATGGCCCGCTATCCCGTGGGCAATACGGTGGAAGCGGTAGGTGCCACGATGCTGCTGTTCGTCAGCCGCGAATGCCTGCTGGAGAAAGAGATGGACAATCCGGCGTTCCTCCAGTTCATGATCCGGAATTTGAGCCATAAGCTCTTCACGAATGGACAATCGACAGCCTTGAACCGGCTCTATCCGCTGGAGAACCGGTTCGCGAGCTACCTGCTTGCCTTGCTGCCCGATCAGGACCCCGCCAGCTCCGGGAGGGCGAGAGAGCTTCGCACATCCACGCTCGGCGAGATGGCCGAGCTGCTCGGGACCAGCTATCGGCACCTGAACCGCGTCATCGCCCGATTGACGCAGGAGGGCGTGGTGGAGCGCAAGCGCGGAGGACTGCGCGTATTGGACGAATCCCGCTTGAGAGAGCTGGCCCATAATCATCGTTACATTTGATGGAAGAATAGAAGATACGGAGGAATTTATCATGGCAGGCATCCTGTATTCGCTGCTGGCCGGACTGTGCGTGGCCGTCCAGGGCGTACTGAACACCCGGGTCAGTGAGAAAGCCGGCTTCTGGCTGACGAATACGATCGTACACGGCTCGGGCTTTCTGATCTCCTTGCTTCTCTACGCATGGCTGCGCGATGGCAGCTTCAGCTCGTTGCAAAGTGTGAACAAGGGCTATCTGCTCGGAGGGGCGCTTGGCGTCATGATCGTATTTTCCGTTATGAAAGGAATCGGTCAGCTCGGTCCCGCCTACTCGGTCGCAATTCTACTCGCTGCTCAGCTTATTTTCGCTTTGGCCATCGACACCTTCGGTCTGTTTGGGGCTGCCAAGACCCCCTGGGCCTGGAATAAGGCCATCGGCATTGGCATCATGCTGGTGGGCATTCTGGTCTTCAAGTCCAAATAGCCTCTGTTCTGCTCTCTGCTCCAAGCCTGCTTCGCCCTCAGCTGGCATCCTGTCCGGGAAGGGCCCAGACGGATACGCTGCCCCCGTTGACCGGGAAGACGGCCCAGCCGTCCTCTCCGATTGTAACCCGATCCTCCCGATTTCCGGTCAGATCGGCCCAGCTTTCGCTGGCCCGCTGTTCGCCGACATGCATCCGTTTATCTCCAGCCTCCCCATTCGAGAGGACAACGGCGCAGCCGGACTGCCCGATATCCGGATGACCGTGCCGTACCCAGCCTATCGTATTGGGATGATCGAAGTAATCGTCCTGCTCGCCATAGGCTTTGTGATAGCGAGCGTACAGGAGCGGATCGATGGCGGCCTTCTTTCCTTCTATCGGCTGCTCGCCCCCAATGCCGTAATAATCGCCGTAGAAGACGCAGGGATAACCCTCCTCCCGAAGCAAGATCAGCGCGTAGGCACTCTGCTTGAACCCGTCTTTCACCCAGGACTCCAGTGCTTCATGCGGCTGCGAGTCGTGATTGTCCACGAAGGTCACCGTGTGGGTCGGATGGGTCTGGACGAGCGTATCATCGAAAATCGTCCGCAGGTCGAAGTCCCTCCCAGCTTGCGACGCTTCGTGCAGCTTATAGTGGAGCGAGACGTCAAATAAATCGATGGCATAGTCCACAGTGTCCAAGAACTGCTGGCAGGCGCTCAGCTCCGGATTCCAGAACTCCCCGACGATATAGAAATTCTCCCCGCGCTCCCGAGCGATTGCGGCAGTGAACGCCCGGATGAATTCATGATTGATATGCTTGATGGCGTCGAGGCGGAAGCCATCGCAATCCAGCGTACGGGCCAACCACTGGCCCCAGGCGATCATTTCCTCCTGCACGACCGGATGGCTGTAATCGATATTGGCATACATCAGGTAGTCGTAATTGCCAAACTCCAGGTCCACATGCTCATTCCAATGCTTATTCTCGCCGACGATGCGGAAGATTCCCGACCGGTCTTCCTTGGCGTCATAGTCGGTGCCGTTGAAGTGCTCGAAGCTCCATTGAAACTCTGAATACGCCCCTCCTCGGCCGGGAAATATAAACCGGGTCCAGCCCTCGATATCGAATGGCTCGGAAATATCCTCTGTCCGGTTCTCGGGATTGACCTCGACGACCTGGAACGTTTCCTTTTCATCCGCACCGGCCTTATGATTCATCACCACATCCACGTAAACGGCCAATCCCTGCTCCTTGCAGGCGGCGATGGCCTCCTGCAGCTGCTGCTTGGTTCCGTACTTCGTGCGGACCCCGCCCTTCTGATCGAATTCACCCAGATCGTACAGGTCATAGACGCTGTAGCCCGTATCGGTGAGGGAATTGCTCTTGGTCACGGGTGGAAGCCAGATGGCATCGATGCCCTGCCGCTTAAGCTCGGGAGCCTGCTCCTGCAGCCTCTCCCAGTGCCTGCCGTCCGGCTCAACCTGCCATTCAAAAAATTGCATGATCGTATGATTGCGCTCCATCTGCCCAGCCTCCTTGGCGTATGTAAGTTTCACGTTCCCCGGTAACGACCGGTGCTGACGTTTATTTACTTACCCACTGGATCGGCAGGAGTAACGGCAACTTTGCAGCGAATGGGTATCATTTATTTTTTCTCTTGTGCTGCAGACGGCGATCTTTATAATAGAGAATAATCAAATTACGGAGGTGTCCAGGAATGCGAAAGAGCAACGGATTTTCCCAGACTATGGCAAGTAGCCG
The DNA here is from genome assembly GCF_038070315.1 of Paenibacillus filicis. Lineage (NCBI taxonomy): Bacteria > Bacillati > Bacillota > Bacilli > Caryophanales > Paenibacillaceae > Paenibacillus > Paenibacillus filicis. The sequence goes on from NZ_JBBPCC010000008.1 coordinate 184,860, forward strand.
ACAAAATTTGAATCGGCGCGCCGGGTGCATGCAGGCCTGACTTGGGAACGATGAAGCCGGTCTGAGTGACCCTGCGTTTGCCGGGAGGGCGGGGTCTTCTCTATGTTTTCAGCATCAACTGTTTTTATGATCATCCGGTCGGTCGGGGCGCTTGCCCATTCGACGATGGCTACAACGTTTACACTTTATCTGGTTGCAGCCCTCGGGCTGAATCCATTGCAATTGCTTATCGTAGGTGTGGTGCTGGAGGCGGCTGTCCTCGTGTTCGAGGGCTTGACCGGGGTGGTGGCGGATACGTACGGCCGGCGTATTTCCGTTATTATCGGCATGTTTATTGTCGGATCAGGCTTCGCTCTGCAGGGCTTGGTCGTTACCTTCGAATCGCTGGTGCCGGTCATCCCGATGTTCGGCTGGCTCCTGCTGGCTCAAGTTCTGTTCGGTCTCGGGCATACGTTCATCAGTGGAGCGGAAACGGCATGGGTAGTGGATGAGGTCGGCGAGGAAAAGATGGGCCTGCTGTTTCTGCGCGCCAACCGCTTCGGACAGGTCGCCTCCCTGACAGGCATCGGTATAGGTGTAGGACTGTATCAGCTGTCTCCGAGTCTGCCGCTGATCAGCGTCGGGGTCTTGTACGGACTGCTGGGTCTCTTCCTCATCATCTGGATGAAGGAGACCGCCTTCGAGCGCCAGCCTCGTGCGGCCGGGAGCGGACCTTGGATAGAAATGAAAGACACCTGGCTGTCAGGTTTGCGGGTCATCCGCAATCAGCCGGTCCTGATCTTCATAGTGATCGTAACGGTGCTGTCAGGGGCCGCTTCGGAGGGATACGACCGTCTCTGGGGCGCACATCTGATGCAAGGAATCGGCTTCCCGGCGGACGTCCCGCTATCGATGGCAGCCTGGTTCGGGATCATCTCGGCGACAACCGCCATTGTCGGCTCGGCGTTGCTGTGGATCGTGGAGAAGCGCCTGGATGTGAATAAGCCGCAGATCGTGGCTGTCAGTCTGATGGTGCTGATGGCGCTTCGGATCGGAGCGATGGTGTCGTTCGCCTTCGCACCGGACTTTGCCTGGGCCATCGGGGCCGTGCTGCTGGTTGGACTGATCGGAACGCTTTATCAACCGATGTACGAAACCTGGCTCAATCAGCATATCGAAGGGAAGTCCCGGGCTACCGTGCTCTCGATGATGGGACAGTCCGATGCTCTGGGGCAGATCGGGGGAGGACCGCTGGTCGGCTGGGTCGGTACCCGCTGGTCGCTGCGGGCATCCTTGACCGTATCGGCTGTGCTGCTATCGCCGATTATTCTCGTGCTGGCCCGTGTGCTGCGCAAGCGCTAATTGCCTAGGTTAGCCAGCGTCATCATACAATAGCGGAGGAGGGTAAAGCATGGGCGTGTATATTGCGCTGCTTCGCGGGATTAACGTCAGCGGACAGAAGCTGATCAAGATGACGGAGCTGAAGCGCATGTTCGAAGAGCTTGGGTTCTCTCGTGTGCAGACATATATCCAAAGCGGCAATGTGCTGTTCGAATCGGCGGAGCCGCAGCAGGGCGAAGAGCCGCTGTCCAAGCGGATCGAGCGGGGGATTGAGGAAGTCTTTGGTTATCAGGTGCCGGTGGTGATCCGGACACTGGATGAGCTCGTCCACATCCTCGCTAATTGTCCGTTCCCTGCGGACACGTTAGCTCCAGGTGAGAGTCTGTACGCCGCGCTGCTCGCTGAGTCTCCCTCCCCGGAGGGAATCGAGCGGCTGCTGGCCTGCCGCAGCGACATCGACGATTACCATCTGGCTGGCGACGAGGTATACATCTTGTGCCGCCAAGGCCTGGGGAAGTCTCTATTCTCCAATAACTTTCTGGAGAAGAAGCTGAAGGTTGCGGCGACGACCCGGAATTGGCAGACTATGAACAAGCTGGTCCAGCTGGGCCAGGCGATGGAGCTTGGGTGAATGAAGCCGCCAGAATCGAATCTGGCGGCCTGTCGGATGTTGAGACGCGGGCGGGGCGGGTATAGCGCTGCTGCGGCAGATCTAGCAGGCTTGCCCGGCTGCCACGAGAGGATCGCTATGTTTCGCGCTCCCAGGCAGCTCTAAGCAAGATTGCCTGCGGCATCGCGATTAAGACTTGGACGGGTGGCTGTAGGACACGACCGGCCATTTTTCTTTGCGCAGGGCATGGATCAGTTCATCGCCGACATGCAGCGTATCGCGTATGAGATCAGGAGGGGTCAGAGCCATCCATTGATTCAGCGAGATGTCGGCGAAGCGGTCGCTTTGGAACATTTCTAGGAACCATAGGCTGGTGCTGCCTGTATTCTGGACATAATGGCCGAACGCAAACGGGACATAGCCGACGTCTCCTGCACGGAAGTCAAAGGTCCGTGCCTTGCCGCCGGAAGCAAAGGCCGTCATCCGGCCTTCCCCGCTTAGGTAATACTGCCACTCATCGTTATTTGGATGCCAATGCAGCTCGCGCATGGCACCCGGCTTCACCTCGACCAAGGCTGCGGCGATCGCAGTCGAGATGGGGAAATTTGAGGAGTCGACGATCCTTACCGATCCGCCGGGTGTGATCAGCGGCTTCTGGGCGAGCAGCCGGTGCGTAAAGCTCAGCGGGACTGTGCCATAAGGATCGGGGCCTGTTTCTTCGGCGATGGGACCGGGGACCGATGCTTGGAACATGTAGCGTTCGCCTGCAGGGATATGGGCGAAGGCGCTCTCCGGCACGCCGAAATTGGCAGCCAGCACATCTCGGGGCGTATGGGCGAACCAGTCGCTGATGGCGAAGGTGTCATTGTCGGTGAAGTCGCCGTCATTGAAGACAAGCAGGAACTCACAGCCCTCCTCTAATCCCTGGATCGAGTGAGGGATGCCCGGAGGGAAGTACCACAGATCGCCCGGGCCGAGGTCGGCGATCATCCGGCGGCCCTGCTGATCCACGGCAGTGATGCGGGCACGACCCAGCAGCATATAGGACCACTCCGCCTGCTTGTGCCAGTGCAGCTCCCGGACGCCACCGGGCGTGAGGCGCATGTTGACCCCGGCCAGCGTCGTGGCGATCGGGAGCTCCCGCATCGTGACTTCCCGGGACCAGCCGCCTGGCTCTAGTCGCATATGCGTGTCGGAGAAGGAGAACTTCAGGTTGGGAACGGTACCGGCATCGGTGATCGGAGGCACGAGAAGATCGGGATTCTGGATATCCCGCCAAATGTCACGGGGACCCGGGTCGGTAGCGCCAGCTCCATCTGCCCGGATGGGCTGCGGGATTTCCTCAGAGGCTGCCGGGTTGGAAGACTTGGGATTCATGCAGACACGCTCCTTTACGTAACATGACGGTAGCATATTCAACCTAACGTATTCGATGAAGGACATTATTATTCAACTAAAAGCGGAGTTAGGCTTTCGGAGTGTGTAAATTTCTTTGAGGAATTCTTGAGTTGAGAAATGGAGTGTGAGAGTATGGCGTTGACGGCTGAGGAGGTAGTCCGGCTTTTTTTCGAAAAAGTCCGCTCCGGGCGCGAGCTCGGGGATGCTCAAAAATACATGGCACCGCGGGTGCTGGCTCATCAGATGACGGCCGAGCAGGAGGTAACGGTGGAGAGGACGCCTGATGACTATGCGGACCACGTCCGCGAGATGCAGGAGGCCTTCGGTACCTTTGAATTGGATATCCAGGAGCTGATCGCTCAAGGAAATAAGGTATATGTCCGATGGAAGCAGAGAGGTACTCATGTGGGCGAGACGGATGGCTTCGCACCGACCGGTCTGCCGGTGATCGAGATCGCGAGCGCCGTATATCGGGTAGAGGAAGAACGGATTGCGGAATATTGGATTCAGATTGACCGCACAGGCATTCGCAGTCAGCTGGAGAGCCAGGCGCGGGCTTCGGTCAAGTCTGTGGACTGACTGCAAAGTATATATGGGCCAAAGAGCCTGTGGGTGAACCGCAGGCTCTTTACTGTGTCGCTCGCAGTGTTGTGGCAGCACCCAGGGGAGGTTTGGGGAGTTTGTTCTGGGGGAAGTGATATTTGTCCTGGGATATGATGTGCTCAGACGCTGTTCCACGGGGAACGTCTTGCGTAGTTTAATCTTCTTCGGATGAGGAAATCCGGCAGGTTGCTCTATCCGTACAGGGCCGTAAGCCACGTTCGGGCCAAGGGATAGGAGCATAAACAAGGTTCGTTGTTCCAAGACGGACGAATGAGACTTCTACTCCGAATACACTAGGTATAAGGAATGGAGGATGTTCATGGCATGATAGGCCATCTGTAAAGGAGAGACAGCCATGTTGTTCGATTGTGCGATTATCGGCGGCGGTCCAGCCGGCTTAAATGCAGCGCTTGTGCTTGGCCGGGCAAGACGCAGGGTCATTCTGTTCGACGATAGCAAACCACGCCATGCGGTCACAAGAGCCTCCCATGGATTTATTACAAGGGACGGTATATCGCCTGGGGAATTTCGTCAGGCGGCTTACCGGGACCTCAGCCGATATCCGGCTGTTCAGCGCAGTCCGAGGAGGATCGTCGGCGTGAACCCATCCTCAGGGTTCAGATTGACCACTGACCTGGGCGAGTCCTATGCGGCGCGTACGCTTCTGCTGGCCACAGGTCTACAAGAGTCGCTGCCATCCGTTCCCGGCATACGTGACTATTATGGCATCAGCTTGTTCAACTGCCCGTATTGTGACGGGTGGGAGCTGCAGGGGCAGCCTCTCGTGGTGATTTCGGAGCAGCCTCAGGCATTTGCAATGGCCAGGACAGTGAGTCAATGGAGCCGGGATCTGCTCGTCTGCACGAACGGCCGGGGATGCTTGACGGACAGTCAGATCAGAGAACTGCGGCAGAAGGGAATCGGCGTCTATGAACAGCCGATCCGCTCGCTCCAGGGCGCCAACGGCAGGCTGCACAGCCTTCAGCTGGAGGATGGTCAGGTGCTGGAGCGTTCGGGAGGCTTCGTGGCGACGACCTGGTTCCAAGCCGCTCCGTTTGGCCGGGCGTTAGGCTGCCGGATAACCCCGCAGGGGGGACTGATAACGGATGGCTTCGGCCGGACCTCTGCTCCGGGCGTCTACGCTGCGGGGGACATCTCTGGGACATCGCCCTCACAGCTGATTGTCGCGGCTGCGGAGGGCAGCCGTGCGGCTATCGGCATCAACACGGATCTGACCCGGTTGGATTTTTGAGGAGCTGAGGTACGAAGGCGTGTGCATCGAAGAAGTGCAGTCCTAATCTTTTTTTTCTATGGGATGGAAATGTGCAACTCATACGGCTCAGCCCGCATCTATATAGGGAGGGGGTGGAGCGGGCCTGGATGTCGTGCGGAGATTGAAGGAGAAGGATGAGGCGGCGCTGCTCGTGCTCATGGAGCAGTACGGCGACGAGCTGCTGCGGACCGCCTACCTGCTGGTGAAGGATCATCAGACTGCCGAGGAGGCGGTTCAGGATACATTTGTTCAAGCCTATCGGAGCATCGGGCAGCTCCAAGACCCGAGTAGGCTGAGGAGCTGGCTGATGCGAATCGTCATCAATTGCTGCCGCACGAGAATGCGGACCTGGAGCTGGCGGAAGGTGCTTCCATGGGCCTGGGTGGAGCAATTGGCCGAGGATCAAGGTCGCTATGCGGCTCCCGAAGAGCAGCTCGTGGAAAGCTGGGGCAGAGAGCGGCTGAGCGTGGCGATTCGGAGTCTGGACTATATGTACCGCGAGGTTATTGTGCTGTATTACTACCAGGAGATGAGTGTGTTGGAGATTGCCGCGCACACCGGCTGCAAGGAAAACACGGTCAAAGCCAGGCTGGCCCGGGGGCGCCTGAGGCTGCGGAAGATCTGGGAGCGGGAGGAGGAAGCGGATGTCTGAGGAGAAGGAGAAGAAGACGGAGAGACTGGGGTCTGGCAAGCCGCTAGCTGCGGGTGTTCGGGCGCGACCCGAGGGCTGCAGTGAAGTGCAGGCTGGTGATACGCTATACGAGACGTTGGAGCCGCATGATCAAGGGTCTGATTCCATCAGAGATCGGCTGGATGCAGAACTGAGCGGTACGCGGTTCACGGGTCAGCACAAGGTGCTGGAGCGGACACATCCGAAGGGATGGAGACAGAAGCTCTCATCCTGGTGGAATTCGGAGCTTGAGCTCCCGCTCGTGCCCGTAAGCCTCGTGTTTCTCGTTCTGTTCGGCGCCGTGGAAGTGAATCGTCTGCAGTCGTCCTCCTCCGGAGGGAAGACCACCGCTCAGGAACGCCGTGAATTGATCGAGGTGGGAGGCAGCACGTATTGGAAGGATGAATTCGACAAGGCGGTGGCGAGAAGTGAAGGTCAGGGTTAAAGTCAAGCATCTGGTACTGGGCCTGCTCTCGGCCTCGCTGCTGTATGTGCTATTCCTCTTCGCTGTTCCGCAGCTGCAGCGTTATCTGGATCGGCAGGCCGTCCTGAACGGGACGTTCAGTGACAAGGAAACGCTGTTTCACACCCTGGAAGCCGCTCAACCGGGCAAGGGGCGATGGGAGCTGATCAAGTCCGCCATCATTGAGCGGGGGGACGATTCCATCGTGCAGAGGTATCAGGTGTATGTGGGGCCGGATTATTCGAGTTCGGCAGGTGAGAATGAGGGTGGCGTTCCAGAGTTGACCGGAGACGAGAAGCGGCCCTATCTGGAGGAGTACGTCGAACATGGACCGGTAGACGGGTATCTGGTGAGGGCCACCCGGCAGCTGGTTTTGTATTATGACGGCAAGCTGGAGCCGGAACGGGCGGAGAAGGCGTTAGTCGCCGCAGAGCATCGTATGGCGGGCAGGCCAACTGATCTCCGGTGGAAGGAGCTGCAGCTCGACCGGGCTAAGCTATACGCTTCAGCCGGGCAGCCGGAGAGGGGATTAAAGCTGCTGGATGAGCTGACCGGAAATCTCAAGGACATGGAATCGTATGATTCGTTTGTAAACGTCAAAATCGCAGATCTGCGCGTCCGGCTGCTGGGGCAGCTGGGACAAATCCCTCAAGCGTTGGAGGAGGTCGAGCGCCGGCTGAGCTCCCAGCAGGACACTCACCCTCAGCTGCAAACCGGGAACAGTCCAGTTCAGATCGATCAACTGCAAATGCTGAAGTCGAGGCTGGAGCAGGCTGTCGTCAAGGGGCAGCAGGGACTAGCTGTGGTCTCGGGCACAATCAAGCGAAGCGACGGCAAGCCGCTGACCGGCGCAGGGGTGTTTCTGCGGGAACGAGGCACCGCCAGTCGCAGCGTGCAGCCGGAGGATCCTTATCAGACGGTAACCGATGCGGAGGGCCGGTTCACGTTTAGCGGGGTACTGCCGGACAGCTACCAGCTCCAGCTCGGCTTGCGGTTCGAGCAGATCGACGGCTGGACCTGGCCTGTTCCTAATCATGAATGGATCGACGTCAAGGGAGCCGAGAAGGTGAACCGGGATATTATCCTTCAACCGCTGATGAAGCTTATAGCTCCGGTGGACCAGCAGGTCATCACCGGCGATTATGTCCGGTTCGAATGGGAACCGGTGGCAGGCGCTGCCTTCTATAATCTGAGCGGCAAGGTGCAATTGAGCGATGGGACGATCGGCTCTGTGCTGGCTATGAACATTGGGGCGACACAGGCAGACATTCTGGTCGAGAAGCTGTACAACCACCCGTTCGGTGTCTCCTACAAGATGGCGGAGCAAGGTCAGGAGCCGAAGCCTGATCCGATTCCGATACTTGGTTTCGCTAACCCGGAGAACCGTTTTTCCTGGAGTGTGGAGGCATTTGACGCGTCGGGCCGTCTCCTGACGCGAAGCGACGGATACCGGCTTCAGGAGAAGACGATGGGCAAGCTGCCCTTCTTCTATCTGCAGCAGCGTAAGCTGACTGCTGCTGACCGGCTTCTGCTGGACGGAAAGTTCGAGGAGGCGATGCGAGCCTATGGGCAAGCTTTGGAAATCGATGCATCGGACCTGCATGCCTTACGTATGCTGGTTCGCCTATATGAGGTGGAGGCTTCGAGACAGCGGCAAGGGGGCATCCCGGAGGAGGCCCTGCCCTATGTGAAGCGGCTGGTCGAGCTGAGTCCAGCGAGCCATTATGTATTCATGCTGCTTGAGGATAGCCTGAAAAAAAGGCAGTGGGCCGATGCGGACCATTATCATGCCTGGCTTGCCGAGGTAGGCGAAACGGGCTCCTATAGTGATTCGATCTATGCTATCGGCTTGTTGAGGCAGGGCAAGCTTCAGGAAGCGTCGCGGCTTCTCCGGACGGCTCTGGAGCAGGACGATAGCCACCGCTTTGTTGGGGTCTATCTCGCCGTACAGCTATACCTCACCGAATCGCTGCCGGATGCCCTGGCACTAGCCGACCAGTTTCCCGAGCGCTCGTTCGGTCAGCAGCGGCCGGTTTGGTCGGCGCTGCTGCAGGCGCTGCATGAGGAAGACCAGGCTTCGTCCGGCTACATGGAAGAGCTAAAGGCGAAGCTGGCCTGGTTCTTCGCGGACGATGCGGCGCAGATGGACGCGTGGTCGCCGCCCGCCGGGCAAGGCGCCATCATGACCTTCCTGCAGGAGCTGCGGAAGGTCCGGTAGACTGCTGCTGAAGCGGAGGGTCAGCTCCAGCGTCATCCAGTCTTTAAGAAAAAAATCGTCTCTCCCTTGTTCATAGGGAAAGACGATTTTTTAATTGTATTTTTTCGTCTGCAGATCATCGAACCTTCTTCAACGACTCGACATCGGCTTCGGAAAGTCCGCTTGCCTTGGCGACTACGGAAACTTCAAGTCCTATCGAGAGCATATTCTTGGCAATCTCGAGCGCTTTCTTTTGTTCTCCCTTGACGATACCTTGTTCCGTAGCCCATTCGATCATGGACGCCTCGTCATGCAAAAACTTCTGCCGCTCTTCATATGAGCGCCGGGCTTCTTGGTCTTGACTCAGAAACTCCAGTGTATCCATCGCTTTCTTCAAGGTCGGTTCATTCATCTTAAGCACCTCCCAATTCGCTTTGTCCTCACTGCCAAAAATTAATATAGCTCATGTCAACGCTTGGCTAACGGACAGTGTATCAAGCGGGACTCTAGAGTTAGGAGTCCAAAGGCACCCCCTTGCGTTCGGGACCGGCCGCAGGAACCTTTCGCGCGCGCTGTGTATTTGTGCCGATGACGCCCGCGATAATCATCACGGTGCCTACTGCATGGAACCATTCCAGCTTCTCCTGCAGGAAGACGACGCCGGCCAAAATCGCCACCACGGTGGACAATTGGTTGAAGGTTGTCATCTTGGCCGCCTCCATGCGGGATAAGGCGAAGTTGGACAAGTAAGAAGACAGGAAAGATGACAGAATACCCAGATAAGCAATCGAGATGATAAACGACAGATGGGTGAAGGGCAGGAAGTAGTCACCCAACGTGCCTGCGCTTACATTGCGCGAGATGGCTATGGCATGGAACGTCACGAAGCCGATGACCGTCATCACATAAGTCAGCTCCAGCGAACTGAACCGCTTGACCAGCTTGCGGACCAGGATGGTGTAGCCAGCCGATGACAGTACGGACAACAGGATGAGCACTGTGCCGATAAGCGGTGTGTTGCTGAGGCTGCCGCCCTTCATCAGGAAGATGAAGAGGACGCCGGCCACGGACAGGGTCAGGAATACACCTTGCGTTAGCGTCGAGCGTTCCTTCAGGAAAATCGCTGCCATCAGCATGGAGACGATCGGCAGCAGCGCATACAGAATGCCGGTCTCGGAGGATGAGGCGTAGACTAGGCCGAAGGTCTGGAAGGAAAAGAACATTGCCGGATAAAACAGCGCAAGCGGCAGCAGCGGCCACAGTTCGCGGAAGCTGCCCTTGATCTTGATTTTCCCCATCAGCAGGGGAATGGTGGCTGCGATCAGCGCGACCGAGAAGCGATGGGCCAGCATATCCAGAGGATGTGCTGCGGTAAGGGCCATTTTGACGAACAGAAAGGAAAAGCCGATAATTGCCGCATACAAGATGGCAGCCGTGTAGGCGGAACGCATCGATGGGGGCTTATTCATGAGAGACGCCTCCTCATACAGAATACAGACGAGCCATCAGGTTCGAGGGATCATCCGTCCATACTTAATTGGATCTGCTTCCATCGTAAGCCCCAATGCCTTGTGGTACAATATGTATAAATGAAAACTGTACCGGTACAGTCTATGGAACATGGAGGTGAGAACTGCAGTGCTCAAATACATGCTTCTGCTGAATGAATTGGAAGGGCTGCTGGATAGCGGTGCTATCCGTGAGGGCGGCAAGCTTCCGTCCGTCCGCCAATTGGCAGAGAGTCACAACGTGAATAAAGCAACGGTGATCCGCGCGCTTCAGGAGCTGGAGAAGCGGCATCTGATCTATGCCGTGCCCCAGAGCGGGTACTATGCGGTCGGCAAGGAACGCCAGGCGGAGGAGAGCAGTACTCGGAATCTTGACTTTGCGACATCGGCTCCGGATCCGGATGTATTTCCTTATCTGGACTTCAAGCACTGCATCAATCAGGCGATCGATATCTACAAGAACGAGCTGTTTGTCTACGGCACGCCGAAGGGGCTTCCGACGCTCATTCCCGTCATCCAGAAGCAGCTCGCGAATCATCAGGTCTTCACCGATCCGGATAGGATTGTCATTACGGCTGGCGTGCAGCAAGCATTATCGCTGCTCGTGGCTATGCCGTTCCCTAATGGCAAATCCAATATCCTGATCGAGCAGCCCGGCTATCATCTGCTGATTGCGCATCTGAAGACGCATGGCATCCGGGCGCTAGGTATCGCAAGAGACGAGAGAGGCCTGGACTGGACGGAACTGGAGCGGATGTTCCGCGAGGAGGATATCAAGTTCTTCTATACGATGCCGCGGTTCCAGAATCCGCTGGGTGTCTCCTACAACAAGCAGGAGAAGCTGAGGATGCTCGAGCTGGCTGCACGCTACGACGTCTATCTGGTCGAGGATGATTACATGGCCGACTTCGAGACAGACACCAAGGCTGACCCGTTATACGCCTATGATACGGGATCTCCCTCCCGGGTTATCTATTTGAAGAGCTATTCCAAAATCATCTTCCCCGGCTTGCGGGTGGGGGTTGCAGTGCTCCCCGAGGAGTTGGTCGGGATGTTCCGAAGCTACAAGCATGTGCTGGACATCGACAGCTCGATGCTGTCCCAGGCTGCGCTGGAGATTTACATCAAGAGCGGGATGTTCGAACGGCATCGGCAGAAAATCAGCGGCTCCTACCTTCAGCGGTCCCGTGTGCTGCAGGGCAGTCTGGAGCGGGCCAAGGAACGGCTGCCTGCGAAGCTTCAGGCGGGCTTCCCCAGCAAGTCTCCTTTCATGCATACCCATCTGGTGCTGGATCGCTCTGTGAACGTTGGTGCCTTGATCAGCCGGATGCGGAAGCAGGGCGTTCTGCTGGATTCCATCGACAAGCATATGTTAAGTACGTTTCCTCTTCCCAACCTGCTCAAGCTGACAGTCTCCAACGTCAAGGAGAAGGATATCGAGCAGGGCATCCAACGGATTACCAACGGATTGCTGGCGTTGTACCGGGGGTAGCAGGAGTCAGAGGTTCATGGTCCTTTTCCCCCTTCTATAAAGTAAGTGAGCATGTGGGCATACATGTCTATTTTTTAGCCTTGGCGTGAATGCGCTCGTAATTGGGGAGGTTCCAGAGAAAAGCAAAGAGCCGCAGGCCAGAGGCTTGCGGCAATGAGCGTTTATGGATGCGCGTTGACTGGCTTAGCTGTTAATAGCCGTGATAAGGTCCAGGGCCGTAGTGATGATGATGCACCGGCTCCTTCGGAATAACGATGCTCGCGATGATATACACGAGAAGTGTGGTGCCGAAGCTGCAAATGGCCGAGATGATCCAGATCAGCCGGATCAGGGTGGCGTTGATGCCGAGCCATTCGGACAAGCCGCCGCTCAGTCCGGTAAAGGTGCTGTTATAACGGGAACGGAACAATTTATTCATGAGGAAAAACTCCCTTCCTATTTTCAATTTCGTTAGCGCTATCGTTGATGTCTTTATTGTAAGGCATGGCAAGCCGGCGCGAAACCGACCTGTGACGGTTTGAATACTGGACCTAAGGCGGGGTGGCATCCGGTTCTGCAGACGTGGCAGCCACGCCCTGGCTCCATTCGTCTGTCCATTTATCCGGCAAATCCTTAGGAATAGAAACAACTCTGTTGCCGCTGCGGAGCCGCCTTAATATTATCCAAACTCTGCTTAGCTTCCTCTATCCCAATCTGTCCGTGTTCTTTCTATAATCGGGTTATTCCGATATTGGGAGGCTGAAGAGAAGGATGGACAAAAACAATCAGGTACTGCTTACGGACGAACAGGTGCAGCAATTTATCACGGATGGTTTTTTGATTTTGCAGACAGACTTTGCGCCAGATTTTCATGAGAGCCTGATGGCGCAGTTGAATAAGGTGTACGAGGAAGAGGGCAATCCGGGCAATAATCTGCTGCCACGGATTCGCGAGCTGCAGAAGGTGTTCGACCATCCGGTGATTACGGGGGCGCTGACCAGCGTGCTCGGTCCGGATTATATGCTGCATGCCCACCGGCATGGACATTTTAACGCGAACCCGGCTGCAGGAGGCTGGCACAAGGACAGCTACTGGGGCTACGATCGCATGCGCAATCACCACCCTTGGTGGGCGATGATCATGTATTTCCCTCAGGACACGCCGCCTGAGCTCGGACCGACGGGCATTATGCCGGGAACCCAGAACTACGAGACCCGGATCTTCGCCAAGGACGATGCCTCCGGGGAAGCATTGGCTAGCGGTGGAGCGGGAACCTTCGCCCTGATTCATTATGATATCTGGCATCGGTCGACCCCTAATATCCTCGGCCATCCGAGGTACATGCTCAAGTTCGAGTTCATGCGGACTGAGGCGCCGGCTAAGCCGTCCTGGGACGCCAAGGGGAGCGCTTGGTCCCATCCAGCAGGGTCCGCTGAGGGAATTCCTGTGCATGACCGGCTGTGGGAGGAAAGCTGGAACTGGCTGTCGGGACAGCTCGGCAGCATCGCCGGCTCCCTGCCGGACGAACCGTCTGCGGTCCGCGGGCTGGCGGAGAAGCTGGAGGATGCTTACGAGCCGGATGCGCTGAACGCGGCCTATGCTCTGGCCTCGGCAGGCGAGGGCGGGCTGCAGGCTCTGCTGCAAGCCCTGAGGCACGAGAGCACAGCCGTCTCCAGGCTGGCGGCCTACGGATTATCCGTTAGCGGAGAGAGCGCCGTTCCTGGACTGATCGCAGCGCTGGATGACGCCCGGGCTGCCACGGTGATCCACGCGGCCTTCGCGCTGGGGGAGCTGCGTCAGCTTGCAGCCGCGGCTGTGTCTCGGCTGACCGCCCTGCTGGTGGAAGCTTCTGCGGAGGTGCGCCGCACGGTCGTGGAAGCGCTGGGCATGATCGGCTCCGGCGATCCGGAAGCGGGGGCTGTCCAGGGATTGATCCAGGGCTTGCAGGACGATGATGCTCAGGTCCGCTTCATGTCAGGGCTTGCGCTGACCCGTCTCGGCCGCTCCGGGGAGGCAGCCGTGCCGGCGCTGGAGCGCGCGCTGGATGACGAGAATCGCTACGTGCGCGCCCATGCCGCGGAGGCGCTCCGCTATATCGGCACACCCAAAGCCCAGGATATTCTGATCCGCGAGCTGTTCCGGTCGCGGTGGTGCGCCACCACGACGAAGGAGAATGCGTTCTACCCATAATAAACGACATCTAGGATGGTATGCGCAAAGAAGCCGTCTTCGTCCGCCTGCAAGGCGGCCCTGGAAGCGGCTTCTTTGCTGTGCCAACGTCAAGAGAGAGGATACAGGTCCCGGAACTGGCTCGGAGAGAACCCGCTATGCTCCTTAAACATGTGGGGAGACAGCTGCACGACCGCTCCCTCGCAGCTCACTATAGCTGCCCTCGGCATCAATACCGACTTGACGCGGGCAGCTTTTTAGCCGAAGCCCGGCTTTTCTGGCAATTGGCGTAAGATTTTATAATAATAACGGAAAATCCAAGAAATTTGCCCTGCTGTCCGTATGTTAAGCTATGGAAAAATAAAGAGCAGGTGATGACATGCAGCAGGCCAGGTCACAATTAGGCACAAGAGCCGTCGGGTCCCGCACCGGCTTGAAAGCCCGGCTACGAACGGCAAGCCGATATAAAACCATGTATATGCTTCTATTCCCGGCCTTGATCTATTTTGCCGTCTTCAAGTATATCCCGATGGCAGGGATTATCATCGCCTTCAAAAACTACAACATGGTCCTGGGCCTATGGGATAGCCCGTGGGTGGGACTGCAAAACTTCCGGGATTTTATAAACGGCGTATACTTCTGGGACATCATGGGCAACACCATCATCATCTCGCTGTATAAACTGCTGTTTGGCTTCTCGGCTCCCGTTGTGCTGGCTTTGCTGCTGAACGAGGTTTCGGCGCAAGGATTTAAGCGGGTCGTGCAGACGATCACCTATTTGCCCCACTTTCTATCCTGGGTCATTGTGTACGGATTAATGGTAGCGCTGTTGGCCCCGGGTGACGGCCTGATTAACGTACTGATGAAGGAAAACGGTCTCACCCCTGTCTCGTTCCTGACGGAGCCCGCCTGGGGCCGTCCTCTGCTCATCCTGTCGGAGATCTGGAAGGATATCGGCTGGGGGGCAATCCTATATCTGGCGGCCCTGGCGGGCATTGACCCCAGCTTGTACGAGGCGGCCCGCATGGATGGTGCTTCCAAGTGGAGACAGCTTTGGCATGTGACCCTGCCTGGGATTAGCGGCGTCATCATTCTGATGCTTATTCTGAAGCTGAGCCATATTCTCGATGCCGGCTTCGATCAGGTCTTTATGTTTGCCAATACGTTTAATCAGGAAAAAGTGGATATTATCGATACCTGGGTGTACCGTGAGGGCCTGGAGCGGCTCCGTATAGGCCTGGCTACAGCCGTAGGCATGTTCAAAGCCATTATCGGATTTGCCCTGGTGCTGATTACCAATAAGCTGGCCAAGAAATTCGACGGCCAGATCTGGTGAGGAGACAACGATATGATTAACATGACATTCGGAGAAAAGATGGGCCAGGCTATCGTCTACGGGCTATTGTCTCTGCTGGCGGTTTTGTGCCTGTTTCCCTTCGTGTATGTAGTTGCCGTTTCGATTACGCCCGAGTCGGAAGTATTGCGTAAGGGGGTGGTCCTTATCCCGGAAACGGTGACGTTCGCAGCCTACAAGGAGGTATTCTTCTCCCGGGGAATCGGTCAGGCGTATCAAATTACGCTGTTCCGGACTCTGGTAGGAACAGCCCTGAACATGCTGTTTACCGTACTGGCGGCTTACCCTCTATCCAAAAAAAACCTGCCGGGCCGCAGTCCCTTTCTCCTGTTCATCGTGTTTACCATGATGTTCTCCGGCGGACTCATCCCAACTTACCTGCTGATCCGCTATCTGGGGCTGCTTAATTCGCCCTGGGTGCTGATTATACCGGGGTTGATCAGTGCGTTCAATCTGGTCATTCTCAAGGGCTTTTTCGAACGGCTGCCTTATGAGATCGAGGAATCGGCCCGAGTGGACGGGGCCCATGAGCTTCAGGTGCTGGGCCGGATTATTTTGCCCCTGTCCATGCCTGTGCTGGCTACCGTATCCCTGTTCTACGGGGTAAGTCATTGGAACAGCTACTTCGATGCCATTGTCTACATCAACGACGCGAAGCTGATGCCGCTGCAGGTCGTCCTGCGCAACATTCTGCTCAATGTCCAGTCGCAAAGCGCGGAATCCCTGTCGAACCTTGAGCATGTAAGCACCATGGCCTTACAGATGGCGGCCGTCGTGGTCACGACACTTCCGATTCTGGTCGTGTACCCGTTCTTGCAGAAGCACTTCACCCAAGGGGTGCTGATGGGTTCCATTAAGGGCTGACGAGTCCAAGTTCCTCGGCATATTACGGTTCATCCGTGATAGTATACAAACAAAGGAGAGGTCATTATGCAACGTAAAAGGCTCGTATTCCCCGTACTTGCGGCCATGCTGGGTCTGGGGGCACTGTCCGGCTGTACCGGGAATGAAACTACGCCGGAGCAGCCAGGCTCCGCTGCAGGCGGCAACCCGTCCGCACAAGGGAGCAAATTCCCCAGCAAGCTGAAAATCTCCATGTTCAATCAGGGCACGTTCAATGCGGCAGCGCCGGTTCCTTCGCGGGAGGAGGATGTTCAGCGCCAGATGCTGGAGAGCGCCATGAACATCGATCTGAATATGGTCATTCCGCAGGCGGGCCAAGCTACGACCAAGCTGAATACGCTGATCGCGGGCGGGGATATTCCGGATCTGATTTTTCTGAAGACCCGGACCGATCTGGCCCAATACGACGACCAGGGCATATTGGCGGATCTGACGCCCTACATGGATCAGTTCCCTGAGCTGAAGAAGCGCTTCAGCGAGGACTCCTGGGATGCGATGAAGTATAAGGGGAAGATCATAGCAGTACCCGGTTATGACAACGTGAACGGGGTCCGAAGCCTGTTCATCCGCAATGATTGGTTGAAAAAGCTGAATCTTCAGGTGCCCACAACGCCGGATGAGCTGTTCGAAGTGATGAAAGCGTTCACGGAGCGGGATCCAGACGGCAACGGCAAGAAAGATACCTACGGGTTCATCGGCGGTATGAATAAAGAAGGCGTGCTGCAAACCTACGGCTTCGATGTTCTGATGTGGATGTTCGGCGTAAATCCTCCGAATGCCATTGATGTGAAGGATAACAAGCCGGTTCTGCTATTTACCGATCCGAGAATGAAGGAAGCTCTCACTTATATCAACCGGATGATGGAAGCCAAGGTGGTGGACCCGGACTGGGTGACCATGAACACGCCTGACCTGCTCGACCAGAAGCTGTTTAAGGGCAAAGTTGGCGTGATGGTCAGGGATGCGCGCAGACTGGAGCCGGATGCGCAGCAGAAGATGCAGGAAGTCGGAGGAGAGGTCCCGGAATGGATCATCATTCCGCCGATGAAGGGACCTTACGGCGATCAGATTCTGGAGACCAAGACGTACCAGAGCAACTCCTGGGCCATCTCGGTTAAAGCCGGCAAAGATAAAATTATCCGGATCCTGTCGATGCTGGAGTATTTATTTACGGATGAGAAGGTCTATCCGCATTATGCTTACGGAGTAGAAGGCATCCACTGGAAGCTGGTGGACGGCAAGGTCAAGAACATCATTCCCGAATTAACCAAGGAAGTCAAGGACAAGTATGCCTGGGTGGATCATTACAAGTTCCCTCGCCGGGGGGATGATGCGGAATACTTCAGCTTCAAGAATCCGAAAACCGCCGAAGCATTCACGAATAATCAGCAGTATGTCATGCCTACCTTGCCGGGAGCGGGTCTAACGGACGACCCGAATGACTCCAAGGCCGCCGAGCGCGTACGCTACATTAATGAAACGCTGATCAAATTTATGAGCGGCAAGGAGCCTCTGTCCAATTGGGACACTTATATCAAGACGCTGGAAACCAAGTTTGACTTGCAGAAATATACCGATCATATAACAGCCCAGTTGAAGCAGCAGGGCTATATCAAGTAATCGGCAAGGATAAGAGGGGGCTACTTTCCGGTCCTCTCTTTCGCTCGCTTATGCTATGCTGGAAATAAATTAGCCTGTAAGGGAAGACCGCCGATGCGAAGAAGAGCCAGCCTGCCCATGAAATTGTTTCTCCTGTGCTTTGCGTTCGTTCTGAGCTGCGTCATGCTGATCAGTCAATTGTCTTACCGCTATATCCAGAACGAGATGACAACGAATGACGTATTTTATCTGCAGCAGATCGTGGACAAGGTCGATCAGTATCTGACTCTGAATTTCTCTTCCTTCCAGACGATTCTCTTCTCGCTGGAGACCTCCGTACAAGCCAACATGGACAATCTGGAGGTGATCCGCAATCAGGTCAGGCAGTTGTATCAGATGAACAGCGGCTATGTGAGCAATATCTATCTGATCAAAAGCGACCTGTCGATTATTGGAGGCAGCACCGCGACCCGCATTTTTGATGAAGCGCTGACGGAGAGGAAGCCGCTGTTCGATGCAGCGGACCGCAACCGGCTGACAACGATCGTCAGCGAGCCTTACCAATCGCCCTATTCCGGCTGGACCATTACGATGGTCCGGTACTTGAACAACGCTCCCGTGCCCATGGCCGTAGCGGTCGATCTGGATCTGAAGGCCATCGAGGAGGCCTTGTTCAAAATTAACAAGCAGGAGCAGATGGACCTGGCGCTGGTGACTCCCTCCGGCCAAGTCATCGCAGGCTTCTCCCAAAGCGGCGGAGCCGTGACCGTGCAGGATCACACGTTTGCCATCGGAGATATGCCCGGGGAGCAACTGGTGGATACGAACGTGTCCCGGCTTCAGGTCCGTTCGCACGAAGGGAAGCAGATCGCTATCCTGAAGCAGCCGACGGAGAAGTTCAATTGGTTCATTCTGTCCGTTAACGATGAATCCCGCTTGAATGCGGCGTTAAGCAGGCTGGAGAAGTATTATATGGGTCTTTTGCTTGGGGGGCTAGTGTTAAGTCTGCTCATCTCCTTCATTATTGCCAAGTATATCCGTACCCCCTTGTACAGGCTGAAGACCAAGATGAAGCGCGTGGAGCAAGGGGATCTGGAGACGGTGATTTCCCTGGACCGGAATGATGAGTTCGGCGATCTGTCCAAGGCCTTTGACCGGATGCTGGAGCAAATCGTCGAGCTGATCCGGCGGTCGGACATCCAGAATGAGCTTAGGAGAAAGCTGGAGATCCAAGTGCTGCAGTCTCAGATCAATCCCCACTTCCTGTACAATACGCTGGGCGCCATCAGCCATGTGTCCCACCTGGGGCAGCTGGATAAAGTGGATACGGTTATCGGTTCGCTGATCTCCCTGCTGGAGTATGGAGTTGCCGATGCTCCCAAGCAGGTGGTGCTCCGGGATGAGCTGCACAATGCGGAGGATTATATCGCCATCCAGAATATCCGGTACAACCGGAGCTTTCAGTTCAGCACTCATGTCGAAGAAGGCTTGATGGATTTTCCCGTATTCCGGATGCTGCTGCAGCCTCTGGTGGAGAACAGTATTTTTCACGGCTACAGCGGCGGGCAGACGGAGGGACCGATTTCCGTTCATGCCTTTCGGGACGGGCCATTTACCGTCATCGAGGTGGCGGATCAGGGCGCAGGCATCCCCGGCGACAGGATCGGTCAACTGTTGACCTCCGAACCGGAAGAGGAGGCAACAGGCCGGAAACGAATCGGGATGAATAACATCCACCAGCGAATCCGGTTGCATTACGGCGAGCCATACGGCCTGCAACTGATAAGCACGCCGGGGAAGGGGACCCGTGTCCGGGCTTTATTTCCGGCAACTCCAGGGAAAGGCGGAGCGTGAGAATGAGAACCTATACCTGCCTGATCGTGGACGATGAGGATTTGATCATTCAAAGGCTGGAGATGTTTTTTCGGGCGCTATCCGACCAGCATAAGCGGTTTCTCCTGGTCGGCAAGGCATACAGCGGGGCCAAGGGAATTGAGGAGGCGCTTCTGCTGAAGCCGGATATCATCCTGTCGGATATTGTGATGCCGCATATGGATGGGATTACCATGATTGAGGAGCTGAGGACGAAGCTTCCCGATACCCAATACATTCTGCTCACGGCTTACTCCTCCTTCGAATACGCCCAGCGGGCCATTCGGGCCCATATTATGGAGTACATCATCAAGGTACCGCTGAAGGAGGCGGAATTGAGACAGGCATTGGACAAAGCGGCAGATACACTGGATGCCATCCGTACGAAAGAAACGGAATTTCAATCGTTAAACCTCGCTGTGCGGGAAAACAAATACAGAGTGCATAAGCAGTTTTTCAATGAGCTAATCCGGGGAGAAATAGCCGCAGACCGGGCCTCGGATTTCGGAAGCCGGATGCAGGTTGATTTCTTCCGGTCCTTCTACTGCTGCTTTATCGTGGAGCTGAGCCATTATGAAAGCTTTCGGAGAGAGTATTCGGCGGCAGATCAAGGCATTCTGAAATACGCCATCACCAATGTCGTGGGTGAAACGCTGGCAGGATTCGGTACGGGGGCGGCATCCGAGCTGCATGATAACCGGTTTATCGGATTTCTGGCCTGGGACAAGACCCGCAGTACGATGGACACGGAGCTGGCCTGCCGAACGCTGGGCCGTCAGATCGTCGCCCATCTGAAGCAATACCTGAATCAGGAGGCCTCCGTCATGTTCAGCGCGCCCTACAGGGGTTGGGAGTCCATTAACCAGGCTTATTCGGAGGCGGCTGAAGCCTGCGAAGACCTATATTACCAGGAGACGAAAACCGTCAATACCGGGGAGCACCGCATCCGTTACCACAACGACCGCAGGGAGGCGGTTCAGCACAAGCTGCTGGAGCTGCGCTCCTGGACCCACCGTGGGTTGTCCCGGCAGGAGCTGGATGCATGGATGGCTGAGCTCCACCAGTTTGTCCTGGAGGGTCCCATCCAGAAGCTTGTTATGGCTCCCCTGCTCAGGGAAATTTACAGGGACATGGCCGCCCAATGGACGTCCCGCAGTGAAGCGGACATGACTACGGAAGAATTCCCGCTCTTGTTCGCGACATTCCGGGAGCAGCTTCAGTTCATAAGCGACTTTGTCATCGAGAGCCAGCAGGAGGGGAAGGCCGTTCATCGGGCCGAGATTACCAAGGCCAGGCGCTTTATGGAGCAGAACCTGAGGGAGCGGCTGACACTCCAGGCGATTGCCGAGCATGTCAATCTGGCTCCCACCTATTTCAGCAGCCTGTTCAAAAAAACCATGAGCGAGGGAGTGGTCGACTATATGAACCGGAGGAAGATCGACTTGTCGATCGAGCTGCTGCAGAAAAGGGACTACTCCATCCTGGAATTATGCGAGGAAACGGGAATTGTGAATGAAGGGTATTTCTGCAAGCTATTTAAGCAGCATACGGGAATGACTCCCAAGCAATATAGGAAGAAGCTGTACGGTCCCAAGTGACCCTAGCCGGTAAGGCAGCAAGATCGTATGAATTTATCGCAAAATCATGTAAAAAAAGCCGTTCGGAAAAGTCTACCATGAATAGTAGATTATTCGTGGAGGTTGGCCTAATGGAGCTTATTCAATCAGATGTAACCGTTGTGGGCGGCGGGATTGCGGGAGTATGCGCAGCTCTCGCGGCAGCCCGGAACGGGGTACGGGTCGCGCTGATCAACGACCGTTCCGTACTGGGCGGCAACGCCAGCAGTGAGGTCAGGGTGCATATTAACGGATCGGCGTATCATGGCATCAGCCCATCCTATTACGGGCGGGAGGGAGGCCTGGTGGAGGAGCTTAAGCTGAGGCTGTTCCGTTATAACCCGCTGTACAACAAGAAGCTGATGTACTCCGTGTCCGATGCGGTTCTGCTGGATCTGGTCTATGCGGAACCGAATATTGACCTCTTCCTGAACACCAGCATTCATGAAACGGGCATGGAGGGCGGAAGAGTGGCTTGGGTGGAGGGCCTGCAGCTGGCCTCTGAACGGAAATTCCGATTTGAAAGCCCTTACTTCATCGATTGCTCGGGCGACGGTATCGTGGCCTACCAGGCGGGAGCCGCTTACCGGAGGGGGCGGGAAGCCAGCAGCGAGTTTGACGAGAGCCTGGCTCCGGAAGAGGCAGATTCCTATACCATGGGGGATACGATTCTGTTCCAGACTAGAGAGGAGAGCTTCAAGGTTCCATTCCGCAGACCCGATTTCGCCTATGACATTACCAAGCTGAGCTTTTTTGAGAATCTCAAGAAAGGTCTGAATTCCCGCGCCCTTCCGCGCAAGCTGGGTAATCTGGGCGGTCTGTGGTGGCTGGAATACGGCGGCCAGCTGGATGTGATCGGAGATAATGAAGAAATCACGCTGGAGCTGAGAAAGCTAGTCTACGGCATCTGGGACTACATCAAGAATAGCGGTGAATACGACAATGTGGACCATCTGATCCTCGACTACGTATGCCCGATTCCAGGAAAGCGGGAATCCCGCAGATTTATCGGCGATTACACGCTGTCGCAGAAGGATCTGACGGAGAAGCCCCCATTGCCGGATGCGGTCGCCGTGGGAGGTTGGGCGATGGATCTGCATGCGGCCAAGGGCATCTATGACGAGGCTCCGGCCACGGCCTTTCACTTCGTTCCCGGCCTGTACAACATCCCGCTGCGCAGCCTGTACGCCAGGGATGTGCCTAATCTGCTGCTGGCGGGCCGCAATATAAGCGCCTCTCATGTGGCCTTCGGCTCTACCCGGGTCATGGCTACCTGCGGATGCATGGGACAGGCGGTGGGGACAGCCGCCGCATTATGTGTCGGGTACGGGACGGACCCCGCTCTTGTGGGAAGAGACCGGGTGTCCGAGCTGCAAGCCCGGTTGCTGAGGGACGGACAGACGATCATGGGGATGAGGGAGGAGACGGACCCGTACTTCACCTCCGGCCTGACGGTCCGCGCTTCTTCCCAGCGGAGGTACAGCAACGAGTCCGGTACGGAGACGGCTCCGCTGGATGGCGGTCTGTGCCTGGTGCTGCCGGTTTGTACGGATAGGGCAGAAAGTGTGGAAATCCGCGTGAAGAATGGAGGCAACTCTTCGGAGCAGCTGCAGGTGACCGTATACGGGGGAGAACGGAAGGAGACGTATATCCCGGGGCCGGAGCTGAAACGCTGCAGTTTGGACATCGCTCCCGGATATGACGGCTGGGTCCAACTGGAGCTTGGCTGCGAGAGGCCTGCGGATGACAAGGTGTACCTAGTGCTGGAGGGCTCTGCCGAGTTGAGCGTGTATTGCAATGAGGATAAGCCGGTTGGAGCCGTCAGCTTTCTGTATCGCCCCGAATATCCGGCAAGGGTCAGGAAGTGGGACAAGAGCATCTGCTACCGGAACATGCGGCCTGAGCAGAATATGTACGCTCCCGGCCATGTGGTCAATGGCTACTCCAGGCCGTACGGACTGCCCAACGTCTGGATCTCGGCCCGGAGGGAGGAGGCGGGGGAGCCGGATTGGCTGGAGCTGGCGTTTGCGGAGCCCAAGTCGCTGGAGGAGCTGCAGCTGGTATTCAATTCACAGCTGGATTTAGAACATTTTGACCATCCTATTGGGCCTCTGATCAAGGAGTACAACATTCTGCTGACCCTGGCAGACGGAAGCGAACGGCTGATCGAAGTCAGGGACAATTACCTGTCGTTGAATAAGCACAAGCTTGACGCGGAGAGGGTGACCACGATCCGACTGGAGTTTCTGGCCACATACGGCTGGCCTTATTATGAGGTGTTTGCCGTGAAGCTGTATGCTCCGAAGGCCTGATAAGCCGCCCCCGACTGAACTATGCTTGGATAGCCGTACAGTACAAAGGAGGTATGAGCTAGTGCCAGGAAAAATCAGGATATGGCTGCTGCTGAGCTTTATTTGGGTCCTGTTGGCCCCGTCGACCTACTATGGGACCGGTGAGACCGCTGCGGCCGAAACACCGCCGTACAAAACGATCATTATCGATGATGGAAGTCTTACGATTGACGGGGTCGTCACTAGCGACCCTGGCAATGCGATCAACGGGTACTCGACGACTGGCAGGTGGAGCACGACCACTACGGTGAAGGGCTATAACAATTCCAGCAGCAGCAGGACGGATACACTGAACAACAGCATCACCTGGAACCCGGCCTTGAAGGAGGGCAACGTCAAAATCTCCCTGTACAAGGTGGATTGGGAGGATAAAGCGGATAACCATGTCAAGCTCGAAGTTGTGCATAACGGAACGACGGATGTGCAATATCTGGACCTGCGGCCGTCGCAGGGAGGATCCGGCTGGGTAGAGCTGGGAGAGTTTTATTTCAATGGAGCGAGCAGCGAATTTGTCCGCTTGACCCGGGTGCAGCCTACGACCGGCACGATCCTGACCCGGGCCGATGCCGTGAAGTTCGAGGGGTACATTTCGCAGCACGAGGTCCCTTTCCATACCCTGATCATGGATGACGGCGATGAAGGCTATTCCGCCTCCAGTAATTGGAAAATAAGCACGGGCGTCAAGGGCTACAACAATTCCAGCACCCGCTATACGGATACCATCCATGAGGCCATTACCTGGAATCCTCGGCTGGAGGCCGGATTGGCGAAGATATCCGTGTACAAGCTGGATTGGGCGGATAGGGCCGACAATAATGTCAAGATCGAAATTGTCCATAACGGCCAGACCGATATTCAATACCTGAATCTGCAGCCATCGGCGGGAGGGACTGGCTGGGTGGAGCTCGGAGAATATGAGTTCAGCGGCACGGGTGCCGAGTTTGTACGGATCACCCGGGTGCAGCCTACGACCGGCAACATTGTGACCCGGTTGGATGCTTTGAAATTCGAAGGCTTCATCAAGCAGAAGGCGCCTCCTCTACCGCCTCTGCGCGACCGTACCTTATCCAATCTCACCTATGTGGAAAAAGGCAGCATCGAAAATGATACCAGCAAAGCGATTTTCTACGAGGCGTCTTGGGATGGCGGGAAGTCCATCGTACGCGATCTATACTATAAAGACGGGGTGACGGGAACCTGGGTAGCGGCCAATACGGTTCCGGAAAGACTGGAGGAGCAATGGGTCATCCTGGATGGAGACGCCGGCCTGCGGTCCAACTACTACAACACAATGAACAAAAGCTGGGTCACCTTCGACGGGATCGAGTTTACAGGCAGCCAGACTGTTGTCTTGACTGACTCCTCGCATGAAAGCGATTACAGTTTTAGCGTCACCTGGTCGATGGAGCATGATAAGCCTGAGGTCTCCTATGCCTTTACTCCCCGCCGTGACGGAAACTATGTGATTGGCTACCAGTCCTTCACCGCGGAGGCTTCCACTGAGGTGAAGGAGGTGCTGAGCGGCTTCAAATCCCATGCGAAGATGGTAGGAACGGTGGAATCCGTAGGTCTGTGGCAATTGACTGCGCCTATGGGGCTGGTGGAGAAAGCGGACGGAAATGGAGGTGCACTCACTTACGGGGTATTTGTACCCTCGGGGGAGCTGCCGCTGGAATTCGAAGCCCATGGCGGAGCCTCCAGCCAGCGCCTCGGCATAAGTCTGGTGAATAATGAGGGAAGCGTTCAGCCCATTCTGTACGCTCCCCAGTTCGGAGCCTATTCGCACATGACCGCAGAGAGCACGTACCGCTTCCGTATCGGCCTGTTGGCCCGGAATAGTACGCTGTACGATGCCTATGAGCATATTCTGCGCAGCGAATACGGGTATACGGCTTACCGGAAGAATGTGGCCGGGCAGTCCCTTACCGACGCCATGTTCAATATGATCGACCTGCTGAAGATCGAGCCGGACGGGGACGATTCGGTACAGTATGTGCCATCGCCTAGCGGCTGGTGGAGCCGGGCGAAGAGCTTCATCGATATCGAAAATGAAGACTCGGTACGCGCCACATCCAATGGCGTGCTGCTCAGCGCCTATTATCTGACCGGAGACGACGATCTGTACGACAGCCGCGCACTGCCCTCTGTGGAGTTTGGGGTATCGCGGAACAACTTCGGCTGGTCGCCGACGAAAAAACCGGTGTACAGCGTGCCCTCCTGGTGGAAGATGGGCTCTCTGCCCTATGATGTGTCGTCGGTCGCGGCCCTGTCCGAGCTGATGAAGGGAACGGCAGGCATCGGCAAGCTGGCGCAGGAGGAGTACCGTTACCGGAATCCGGACCAGAGCGGCAGGGGGCCTGTCATTCAGCCTCTGATGATGTACCGGGCTACCGGCGAGGCTTTCTATCTGCAGCAGGCCAAGGCGCAGGCTGACGCCTACATTGCCCAGCACATCGACACGCCGGCTTCTGAGAACATGTCCCCGAATGAATTTATATATAACCATGGCAAGCTCTGGATGGAAATTTTGGAGCTGTACGAGGAGACCAAGGAGCAACCGTACCTGAATGCCGCTTACAAGGAAGCCAAGCGGTACGCCACGATGTTCGTGGCCCGCCCGGTACCGGAGGGAAGCTTCACGATTCCTCAGCCGGCCGCCCCGTACCGCGAATCCTTTCACTGGCCGGCCAGCGGCAAATACGCATATCCCCGGGATGACTTCCCGGAATATGAGAGCGGAGACATGGCGGTGGACAGCTGGCTGGTTTCGCCGAGCGGCCTGACCTTCGAGGCGGCCAATACCTCCCTGTATTACCGGATGAATGCGCAGGAGGCTCCCTTCCTGCTGAGGCTGTCCCAATATACCGGCGATACCCTGCTGCAGGACATTGCCCACAATGCGGTCATCGGACGCTATTCCAATTACCCGGGCTATTACTATAAGGGTTTTTCGGTCAGCCAGCTTGAGCCGGATTTCCCTCTGCAGGGACCTAGCGAGCCTACGTCTGTTTATTATCACCACATGCCCGCCCAATTGGGGCAGACCATGGATTATCTGATCAGCGAACAGTCCCTGAAATCGGGAGGCAGCATCTCCTTTCCATCGGTATTCGAAACCAGCTTCCTTTGGTTCAAATATCACTTGTACGGCCATAAGCCAGGCACCTTCTATGGGAATTCCGGTGTATGGCTGTGGATGCCCAAGGGGATTATCGAAACCGGAAATCCTCAACTGAACTGGATCACGGCGGAGAGCGGCAGCCGGTTCTATATCGGCCTCAGCAACGCCTCGGCTGAAGAACAGCAGGCGGAGGTTGTCCTGAACCCGCAGATCATCGGGCTGGATCCCCAGAAATCCTACCCGGTGACGATTATTCGCGATAACGGCACGCCTCAGCAAGCCGTTATGACCGGAGGCAAGCTTGACCTTACGGTTTCGGGCGGGGGGCTGACGGCGGTCATCGTAGCGGGACTGGATATTCAGGTGGAGCTTCACGGCGCTGAGCCTGCTGCGGATCCGAGCGATGCCAGCTATTTCTTCGACACGCACAGTCCCATCGATGCGGTGAAGGGCATGCTGATCGTCAAGCCGGATGGAACCTCTTATAACGCTTACGTGCAAGCCAAGACGGAGGAGGCCTCTACGCTTCATTATTCGCTGGACGGGGGGGCGACGTACACCGCTGTACCCGATCTGATCTATCCGATGGAATGGTCCGTGCGGGTCGATGACCCGGCCCAGACCTTCACCTATTACGTGGAAGCGGCCGGCAAGCGGACCCGGGCGCGGACCCTGTACCTTCCCGCCTACACCGCGATTCCTCCGGCTCAGCCGGACTGGCAGCCGCAAGATTCCATCGTTGTGGACAATACCGAGGCTGTGACAGAAGGGGTATGGATTCGTGATACGACGGGGGACGGCTACTATTATGACGGATATGTATACGCTAGAGCGACATCGGGTGCGGCTACCGGCAAAATCCGTTGGCAGCCTGAGCTTCCAGAGACCGTAACTTACCATGTCTATTACAAGATTCCCCGGATGACCATAGCCAGCGAGAATTGGTCCACGAACGCCACCTTCCGTGTTTACTATGATGGCGGCTCGCAAGCCGTTACGGTGAACGAGCAGGCTTCCGCGGGAACCTGGGGCTATCTGGGGGCGTTCCCCTTCTCTGCAGGTGGAAGCGGGTATGTGGAGCTGACCAATCAGGGAAGCAATTCGCGGGTTGTAGCCGATGCAGTCATGTGGGTTAGCGAACAAGCCAGACCCGAGTGGGCTTCCGTAACCCTTAGCTCGAACAAAGAGGTGCTGGAGATGACCCGGACGGTCCAGCTGAGCGTGGCGGGTTACATGGACAATGGGCTGCCCGGGGATTTGAGCCAAGCGCAGGTGAATTACTATGTGGATCGAACCGATCTGGCAACGGTGGATGCTGGCGGCCTGGTCAGTCTGAACGCATTGGACGGGATTACTGCCGAGATCAAGGCCTGGGCTGTCGTAACCGTGGACGGCGTTACTTTGGAGACGCCCCGTCTGGCCCTTCCCATCCGGGATCTGGTTGTGATTGTAGACAACACGAACACGGACGGCTTGTACCAGGCGGAAGGCTCATGGAATCAGAGCAATCTGTACGGCTACAAGACCGGCGTAAAGTCACGCTACACGACGACGCAGGGCTCGTCGGTCAAGTGGGTCGGTCAGCTTCCGGCAGGAGTCTATACGGTTTCTATCTATAACATCGTGCATACAACATCCCAGGATCCCCATATCCAAGTGGAGCTGAAGCACCAAACGGTAACCGAGACCGTATACCTGAACCAATCGGCAGGGTCGTCCGGCTGGGTCAGCCTGGGTACTTACTCGTTCACCGGAGACGGCAGTGAGTATGTGAAAATGACGAGAGTGACTCCCACGACAACGGACCCGCCTACTCCGGCTGCGGAGATGATCTATACCCGGGCGGATGCGGTCCGGTTCGAACGGAGATCGGGCTTGAATCCCTAAGGTTCGAATGGCAGATCTGTCAATCGGCCTTAAGGGAATCGCTGAATTCCAAAGAAAGATAAAAGACATCTAGGCTGATATGCGCAAAGAAGCCGGCTTCGTCCGCCTGTAAGGCGGCCCTGGAAGCGGCTTCTTTGCTGTGCCAATGTCAAGAGTGAGGATACAGGTCCCGGAACTGGCTCGGAGAGAACCCGGTATGTTCCTTAAACATGCGGGAAAAATAAGACATCTCCAGCCCCAGCGAGTCGGCGATTTCCGTCACGTTGAGGGGGGAGAAGGAGAGCAGACGCTTGGCCTTATCCATACGCCGCCGGTTGATGTATTGGATGGGAGAAGCGCCTGTCGTGTTCTTGAACACCCGGATGAAATAGTTGGGGTGGAAATGCGCCACCTGAGCCAGCTCCTCCAGCGATAGATGTTCGGCCAGATGCTCATCGATGTAGCGGAGCACCTGATTGATCTTGTCCAGAGTTGCGGATGCTCCGGTGCGGAAGCGTACAGGACCCGCCCGATCGAGGAACCCGGCGAGCAGCTCCAGCAGCAATGCGTTCACCCGCAGGCCGGAGCTCAAGGTATCCGCCTTGTGCCAGTGAATGAGCTGCTCGAAGGTGTCCTCCAGCTGAGGGGAGTGTCCGACTTCGACAAAGGGCGGCACGTCCAGCAGCTGGAACAGCGGTTGCTCGCCCGTTTTGGCTGTAAAGTGGCACCAGTATTTGCCGAACGGATCCCCGCCTGTCGTCCCGTAGGCCTGAATCTCTCCAGCCGGCAGCAGGAAGAGCTGGCCGGGCTTCGGATAGTAGGTCTGCTGGCCGATTTTGACGTATCCCTCGCCTTCGAGGATATAGTAAAGCTTGTTGAAATCAGGTACGTAATCGTCGTCTCTCCAGGAGTCCGAAACTTTGGTGTAGGAGGCAATGGAGAGATCGAGCTGCACAGCGGCTATATATTTTTTCCAATAAGCGGTTTGATCGGCCATCATGGCTAGTCCATCTGCTCCTCGCTTGTTGACTGCTGAGCTTGAATGCCCCCATTATATCGAATCACTCCCGGAACTTCACTATAAAAATGTCTAGCTGGGCGAACCCGCGAAGGCGTCTGTCGGGCCTGGAGAATCCTATTGACAGATATAATTCACGTGTATATATTTAGGTTAGCTAAGTAAAATAATAAGTGATGAAATATTTGCGAAGTCAGGTAATCCATGATCGCTATGTTCGCACACTTCAATAAGGAGCTGGAGGTATGAGTGAAGAGCATGATGATATGGCCCTGGAGCTGATGCGCGCTTTTCGGCAGCTGCGGCAGGTGAACTGGGGCAACCGCAGGCCGTTAGAGGGCTGTACGCCAAGTGAGACCATGTTGTTATTCGTCGTACGCAGAAGTATGAATGGCTGCAGACCTGGAAGAGGAGGGGGATTTGGGGGGCCTGGATTCCACCGGGAAGGCCGCATGCAGCACTCAGGTCAGCGGGGTGATCCTGAGCCACGGGAGACAGGTAAGCACGATGAGCCGTCAGGCGGGCCTCAGGGCTTGAAGGCCAGCGAGCTCAGCGAGCTTCTGCGCGTATCGTCGCCCACCGTCTCGCAGATGGTGAATGTCCTGGAGGCTCGGGGACTGCTGGAGCGTCAGGCTGACCCGTCAGACCGCAGGGTGGTGCGGATCCGGCTTAGTGATGCAGGTCTGCAAGCAACGGCTGAAGGAGAACGGCGGATGCTGGAGGGCATGACGGGCTTGATCGGACATCTCGGGGCAGAGCGTTCCAGTCAGTTGACCGGGCTGCTGAACGATGTAGGTGCGTACTACCGCGAGCTTGCAGGTAAAGCTGAGGCGCAGCGGTCCGATGAAATGGATCATCTATAAAGCTTAGGAGGAAGCGGATATGTTGAAATTATTCCGGTATCTCAAGCCTTACCGGGTGGCCGTGGGGCTCGTCTTGGTCCTTATTCTGCTCCAATCGTTGTCCGACCTGTATCTGCCTACCTTGATGGCTGATATCGTCGACCACGGCGTTGTCACCGGGGATACGCCGTATATTTGGCGGATCGGCGGATTCATGCTGCTCGTCGCCGCGCTCGGCGCGGCCTGTTCCGTGGGCGCAAGCTACTGGTCGTCCCGAGCGGCCAGCGGCTTCGCCCGCGATCTGCGCAGCCGTGTATTCGCCCATGTGGAGCAGTTCTCGCTCCAGGAGTTCGATAAGATCGGCACAGCTTCGCTGATCACCCGAACGACCAACGATATTAACCAGCTCTATCAAGTACTGGGCATCATGATGCGCGTTATCGTGATGGCTCCGATGATGTGCATCGGCGGGATCGTGATGGCGGTCTCCAAGGATGCGGTGCTGTCCCTTGTGCTGATCGGCATTGTGCCGTTGCTGGCCTTGTTCATCTTCCTCGTCTTCCGTAAGGGCGGTCCGCTCTTCAAGGCGATGCAGACCAAGCTGGACCGGCTGAGCCTCGTCCTGCGTGAGCAGCTGACGGGAGTTCGGGTTATCCGCTCGTTCAACCGGATTCCGCATGAGCAGGAGCGGTTTGCCCAGGCCAACGGCGATCTGACGGATACGGCGATCCAGGTGAACCGGATTATGGCTTCCATGATGCCGGTCATGATGCTGGTGCTGAATTTTGCCGGCATCGCGATCATCTGGTACGGAGGCATCCGCATCGACAACGGCCATATGCAGGTCGGCGACCTGATCGCTTTCATTCAATATGCGTGGCAGATCATGTTCTCGCTCGTCTTTGCATCGATGATGTTCGTCATGATTCCCCGCGCTTCCGCCTCGGCGGTTCGCATCCAGGAGGTACTGACGATGAAGCCGGATATCCGTGACGGCGAGTCGTCACGCCCTAGGACAGCTACGCGGCCTTCCGTAGAGTTTCGCGGGGTAAGCTTCCGTTATCCGGGAGCCGAGATGCCTGCGCTGACGGATATCTCATTCGAGACGCATCCGGGCGAGGTGACCGCGATTATCGGGGGTACCGGCTCCGGCAAGTCTACCCTGATCAATCTGATCCCGCGATTCTATGATGTGGAGGAAGGCCAGGTACTTATCGGGGGGAGCGATGTTCGCACGATGACGCAGGAAAGTCTGCGGCTTCAGATCGGTCTGGTGCCGCAGAAGGCTACGCTCTTCACCGGGACGGTCGCCGAGAATATCCGCTACGGCAACGAGGAAGCTAGCGAGGAGGAGTTGCGGCGTGCCGCGGAGATTGCTCAGGCTTCCGACTTTATCGGCAAGATGCCGGAGGGATACAACGCTCCGATCTCGCAAGGCGGCGCCAACGTGTCGGGCGGACAGAAGCAGCGTCTCGCCATCGCCCGTGCGCTGGTGAGACGCCCGGCGATATACCTGTTCGACGACAGCTTCTCGGCGCTTGACCTCAAGACGGATGCGAAGCTCCGCGCGGCGCTGCTGCCTGAGACGGCGGATGCCTGCGTGCTGATCGTTGCCCAGCGGGTGAGCACCGTCATGGAGGCGGATCGGATTCTTGTCCTTCACGAGGGCCGACTGGTAGGCTCCGGCACCCATCGCGAGCTGCTGGAATCGTCGCCCGTTTACCGTGAAATTGCAGCTTCCCAGCTGACGGAGGAGGAGATCGCATGAGCGAGCAGCAGCGCATGACACAGGGCGGCGGCCAGGCTCCTGGAGGAGCTGCGTCAGGGAGGCCTGGCGGACCGGGCGGACCGGGGTTCGGCTTCGGTCCGGGCCGTGGCGGCCCCGGTATGATGGGCCCTGCGCAGAAGGCCAAGAATTTCAAAGGCACGCTGCGCAGGCTCATCGGGTATCTCAAGCCGCACAGGCTATCGCTCGGTCTCGTACTGGCCGCAGCCGTGCTCAGTACGGTATTCTCCATCGTCAGCCCCAAGATTATGGGTAACGCGACGACCAAGCTGTTCGAAGGCATGATGGAGAAGCTGAAGGGGATACCGGGAGCGGGCATTGATTTCGGATATATAGGCAATATTCTGCTTGTGCTTGCCGGGTTGTACATCGTCAGCACCTTGTTCAGCTATCTGCAGCAGTATGTGATGGCCGGCGTGTCGCAGCGGATCGTGTATGACCTGCGGGATGAAGTGAACCGGAAGCTGGCGAAGCTTCCGCTCAAATACTTCGACGCCCGTCCGCATGGCGATACGCTCAGCCGGGTCTCCGGCGATATCGAGACGATCAGCAGCACCCTCCAGCAGAGCTTGACGCAGCTGGTCACCTCGATCGTGACCCTGGTCGGCGTGGTGGTGATGATGCTGACGATCAGTCCGCTGATGACGCTCATCGTCGTCGCGACGCTGCCGCTCAGCTTTGTGGTGATCCGGCTGGTGACGCCGCGGTCGCAGAAGCATTTCCGGACGATGCAGCAGTCGCTCGGGCAGCTGAACGGACATGTGGAGGAGATGTATACGGGTCATCCGATCGTGAAGGCCTACGGCCATGAGCAGAAGTCGGTCGACCAGTTCAATGCCGTGAACGCACGCATGTACGAAGCGGCCTGGCGGTCGCAGTTTATATCGGGGACGATCATGCCGCTGATGAATTTCGTCGGCAACCTGGGCTATGTGCTGGTCAGCGTCGTCGGGGGCATTCTGGTCATGAAGGGGACGATCCGCATCGGGGATGTGCAGGCCTTCATCTCCTACTCCCGCCAATTCTCCATGCCGATCAGCCAGACGGCCCAGATCGCCAATATTATTCAGTCCACAATCGCCGCGGCCGAGCGGGTGTTCGAGCTGCTGGATGAGCCCGAGGAAGCTGCGGAGCCGCAGACGCCTGCCGTTCTTGCCGAGCCGAGAGGCGAGGTACGCTTCGAGCATGTCGACTTCGGCTACAAGGAGGATGTGCGGCTGATCGAGGATATGAATCTTCAAGTGGAGCCGGGGCAAACGGTAGCGATCGTCGGTCCGACAGGTGCGGGCAAGACGACGCTGATCAATCTGCTGATGCGCTTCTACGAGTTGAATGGCGGACGCATCACGATCGACGGTGTCGATATCACGAGCCTGAGGAGAGCCGATCTGCGCGGCCTGCTCGGGATGGTGCTGCAGGATACGTGGCTGTTCAACGGCACGATCCGGGACAATATCGCGTACGGCCGGGCTGGAGCGACCGAGGAAGAGGTTGTGGCAGCTGCCAAAGCGGCCTATGCGGATCATTTCATCCGTACGCTGCCAGAAGGCTACGACACGAAGCTCAATGAGGAAGCCTCCAACATCTCGCAGGGGCAGAAGCAGCTGCTGACCATCGCCCGGGCCATTCTGGCCGACCCGCCGATTCTGATTCTCGATGAAGCGACGAGCAGCGTGGACACCCGGACCGAGGCTCATATCCAGCGTGCGATGAATGAGCTGATGCAGGGCCGAACGAGCTTCGTCATCGCGCACAGGCTGTCGACAATCCGCTATGCGGACCTGATCCTGGTCATGAATCAAGGCTCGGTCATCGAGCAAGGAACCCATGATGAGCTGCTCAAGGCGGGGGGCTTCTATGCCGACCTGTACGAGAGCCAGTTCAGCGGCGGAGCGCGCAGCCGGGCCGTCTAGCCGGTCTTCTTGGAGGTGGCTGGGCAAATCCGGGGCAGCGCTGGGAAACCCGCTCAAGGTTGTGGCCTTGCAGCGGTCGCGGACGTTGTCCTATAGGGACAGCTCAGCCGTTCATACACAAGGAATTTGAGGGCGATGCCGAATCGCCCTCTTTGCTATGCAAGCAGTGGCATCCTCAGGGTGGGAATGCTGGTTCAGCAGGGCTTCCTCTTATTGCCCTTGGGCCGCGGGCCCAGCGGAGGGCCTTTTACTAGGCGGCTTGCAGCCGGTACATCGGGCTAGCTGCTTCGTAATCGGGCCGGACTCATGGTATAGTAATAGGAACGAACGTATGTTTTGGGACGGAAGCGGGTGAGAGCATGCCGGACACAGTCGGCATATCGGTAAGGGCCTTCGTGGAGCATGCATATTTGAGCGGGAGCATCGACTCCGGGTTCCGTACGTTGGCGCCGCTGGCGGAGGGGACCAAGGCTCATCTGGCGATTCAGAAAACCTATGAGGAGCCGGATCGCAAGGAGGTTCATCTCGAGGGTGAGCTGCAGCACGAAGAGCTGACGTTCCACCTGGAGGGACGCTGCGACGGACTGCGCTTCGAGGAGTCCGCTGTTATCATCGAGGAGATCAAATCCACGGCCCGTGAGCTGAGCCAGATCCAGGAGGATACGCATCCCGTCCACTGGGCGCAGGCGGCATGCTACGCCTATCTGTATGCGGTTCGCGAGGGTTTATCCACCATGCGGCTGCGGCTCGTGTACGTGCAGGTCGCGACAGGAGAGCAGCTTCGCTTCGAGCGTGAAGCGGAGTTGTCTGCGCTGGCCGCGGACATGCAGCGGTACGCCGAGGCGTATGCGCCGTTCGCGCGCCTCGAGCTCCGGCATGTCCGGCAGCGGGACGCCAGCATCAAGGAGCTGGCATTTCCCTTCCCGGCTTACCGGGGAGGCCAGCGAAAATTCGCGGGAGCCGTGTATACGGCTATTGCGCAGGAAAGCCGGCTGTTTGCACGCGCCCCCACGGGTACCGGGAAAACCATCTCGACGCTATTTCCGTCCGTCAAGGCGATCGGTGAAGGCCTACTGAAGCGGATGTTTTACCTGTCGGCCAAGACGCTGACCCGCACGGCGGCGGAGGAAGCATTTGCACTGATGAAGAGCGGCGGTCTGCACCTGCGCTCGGTCACGCTGACGGCGAAGGATAAGATCTGCTTCCAGGAAGAGACGCGCTGCGACAAGGAGCATTGCCCGTTCGCCGACGGGCACTACGACCGGGTGCAGGATGCGCTGCTCGATCTGCTGACCAACGAAACCTTGATCACGAGGGAAACGGTCGAGACCTATGCGCGCAAGCATACGGTTTGTCCGTTCGAGCTCTCGCTGGATGCGGCCTACACGGCGGATGCGGTGCTGTGCGACTACAATTATATTTATGACCCGCGGGTGTATCTCAAGCGCCAGCCGGAGGAGCTGAAGCGGCATGCTGTGCTGCTTGTCGACGAGGCGCATAATCTGGTGGACCGGGCCCGCGAGATGTACTCGGCGGAGCTGACGAAGGCTCCGTTCCTGGCGCTGCAGCGCGCGTACAAGGGGGTCAATACCGGGCTGTTCCAGGCGGCCAAGGCGGTGAATGATTTTTTTATCGCCTGGCGGAAGGCGCAAGAGGGGGCGGGGCATAAGGTGGATAAAGAGCCTCCGGAGGCTCTGGGCCCGTGCGTGGAGGCGTTCACCGAGGCGGCGGAACGGGAGCTGTCCGCTTCGGAGCGGGGAGAGTCGCGGCAGCTGCTGCTCGACACGTATTTTGCCTGCCAGCGGTATAGCCGGGCGCTTGGCACCTATGACGAGCGCTTTGTCACTGTGGCCGAATGGTCCAAAAGCGATGTCCGGCTTAAGCTGTTCTGCCTGGACCCTTCGGCAATGCTCCGTCAGATGGCTAAGGGGTACCGGGCGCAGATTCTATTTTCCGCGACGCTGTCCCCGCTCGGCTATTACCGGGATATGCTCGGAGGAGAGGACGACGACTATGCGGTTACGATCCCTTCTCCCTTCGATAAGACTCAGCTCGAGGTACAGCTGCTGCCGGTATCGACCCGTT
The DNA here is from genome assembly GCF_038070315.1 of Paenibacillus filicis. Lineage (NCBI taxonomy): Bacteria > Bacillati > Bacillota > Bacilli > Caryophanales > Paenibacillaceae > Paenibacillus > Paenibacillus filicis. Next base: position 220,868 of record NZ_JBBPCC010000008.1, read on the forward strand.
ACCGCGACCGGGAGGCATCGAAGTCCGCTATTGCCGGCATGCTGCATGCCCTGATCCGTGAGAGGCCGGGCAATCAGCTCGTATTTTTCCCCTCCTATGAGTATATGAATGAGGTGCTTGCCAGCTTTGCGGAGCAGGAGAGCCTGGTGCATGTCCTCGTCCAGCAAGGGGAGATGAGCGAAGAGGACCGGGCGGCGTTCCTGGCCGAATTCCGGACGGGAAGAGAGAGGCCTGTAGTGGGCTTTGCGGTGATGGGCGGTATCTTCTCTGAAGGCATCGACCTGACGGGCGAGCGGCTAACAGGGGTTGTAGTTGTAGGAGTCGGGCTTCCGCAGATCGGCGTGGAACGGGATACGATCAAGTCCTACTACGATGCCGCGGGTAAAAATGGGTTCGATTACGCCTACGTCTATCCCGGCATCAATAAGGTACTGCAGGCCGGCGGGCGGCTGATCCGGACGGAGCAGGACCGCGGCACCCTGGTGCTGATCGACGACCGGTTTCTTCAGCCGTCTTATCAGCGGCTGCTGCCGGAGGAATGGAAGCCGCTGGAGGTGCTGCGGGGGCCTCGGCGGGGTTGACGCTAGTGTGGCCCCTGGTTCGCTTCCTTCGGGTACCCGGTAGAAGCAGATCGGAGCGAAGCCATCGGCCGGGACTCTCATGTCTTCTCTGGTTACCCGTGGTAACGGCTTGCGCAGCTATCTCGGCATCTATACATGGGCTGTCCTTCATGCAGATTCGTCTGTGTGGGAGACAGCCTATTTTGTAGCTGCGCGTACATCCCAACATCCTGACAATTCCGCCATTCATTGACTAGAGGAAGGGGCTGTGCTACCTTAGTTGTTGATAATGGTTCTCAATTGAATCCGATGAATATGTTGCTGCTGCCGAATCAATGGCTCGAACCCAACAACCCAAAGGAGGAGCACCATGCTTCCAGAACAAAAACCGCTGACGGATAAAAGCTTGTTAAAGTCGGGCCGCGATCCGAAAACGAGTCTGGTTGAGATTAGGGAATTCATGGATCAGCACTATAACGAGCCGCTTTCGATCGGTCAATTGGCGGAGATGGCGAATATCAGTCCCAAATATTTTGTCGATCTGTTCAAGAAGACGTATGGGCAGAGCGCGATGGATTACATAACCGATCTGCGCATAAACCGGGCGAAGCGTTACTTGGCTGAGTCGGGGGACCGGTTGCGTGATATAGCCTTGAAGGTGGGCTACAGCGATGAATTTTATTTCAGCCGTAAATTCAAGAAAGAGGTAGGCATGACTCCGTCCGACTTTGTCAAACATGCCAGGCAGCGGGTGGCAGCCTGCTCTTCTTCCGTGACCGGGCAGCTGCTGGCTCTGCATGTGATGCCTGTGGCAGCGCCGCTCGATCCGAAGTGGACGGCCTATTACTATCATAGGTACCGCACTGAGATCAAGACTCATCTGATGATGACCGACCCTTACACCAGCAGGACCTTCGGGATGAATATCGACAAGCTGGCTCAGGCCCGCCCGGATGCGATTGTGGGGAATGACCAGCTATGTCTCTCCGAGCAGGCGCAACTGATGGATATCGCGCCTTCTTATTTTGTTCCGGCCCAGCAGTCGGGCTGGCGTGAGCAGCTGCGGGGGATTGCCCGGTTTCTGGACCGGGAGGACCAGGCCGAGCAGTGGATCGTGCGTTACGAGCAGAAGGTAAAGTCTGCCCGGCTACAGATCGCCGAGGTGTTGGGTCGCGACAAAATCTTGGTCCTGCGCATCTATGGGCAGAGTATCCACTTGTACAGCAACCGCGGACTGGAGGACATCCTGTACGGGGACCTGCAGCTTCAGGCAGCTTACCCGCAAGACTCAGCCTGCAACATCCGGCTGACGCCGGATCAGCTGGCAGCTCTGAACCCCGACCGGATTCTGCTCATGGTGTGTCCCGAGGCAGTATCCCGGGCCTACTGGCTGTCGCTGCAGCATGCCAAGGCTTGGCGTCAGCTGAACGCCGTGCGGGCAGGGCAGGTCTACCCGATCCCTTCGGACCCTTGGTTCGAGTATTCCGCCATCGCCATCGATCGGATGCTGGATGAGGCACTTCTGCTGTTTACGGGAAATTGTCCAAATGAATGTCAGGATAACGTCCATGGTGACGTCTACGCCACATGATTTATAATCCTCCTCAATGAGAAATATGTTTACAGGAGGAGATCCATCATGGTTCAGACTGCCGACGGTCTTGGCGCTTTCATCCGTCGCCATACGGCCGCATTCCTGTGCTTCGCGCTGGCCGGGAGCTTGTTGACGGCTTGCGGCTCCCATAAGGAGAACGTTCAGGAGCTATCCGGTCAACCGGCTGCAGCTGTGTCTAGCTCAGCAGCACCGGCACCGGCCGAGCGTACGGTTAAGGATGAGATGGGCAATGAGGTCAAGCTTCCGGCTGCGCCCAAGAGGATTTTTGCCCCGTATCTGGAGGATTGTCTGCTCAAGCTGGGCATCAAGCCTGTGGTGCAATGGGCGAATGGAACGGAGGGGCATCCTTATCTGAAGGTGGAGCTGCAGGGCGTACCGACACTTGACTTCTCGTCCGGACTTCCGTCACCTGAGGCGTTGCTGGCGTATAATCCCGATTTTATCATTCTGCATAATGCCAATTATGCCAGCAAGGGGTACGAGAGCTATTCCAAAATAGCCCCTACCTACGTGTTCAATAACGCAACCGGCGATGTGGAAAAGACCCTTGCGGTATTGGGGGACCTGCTGGGCAAATCGTCCGAAGCCGATCAAGCACAAAAAGCCTACGACCAGAAAGTAACGGAGGCCAAGGCCAAGCTGGCTAAGGTCGCTGAAGGGAAAAAAGCTTCGATCATTCGTTTTGCCCCCCGAGGGATCAGCATGATGGGTGCGAATTATTTTGCGGGCCATGTTCTGCATCAGGAGCTGGGTCTGGGCAAGGTCAAGCTCGTGGAGAAGGAGAACAGCGCGAATGTGTCGATGGAGATTTTACCGGACATTGATGCGGACTACATCTTCACGATTAACCAGGGAGGACAAGGGACGGACCGCATCAAGGAGATGATGGCCAGCCCGATCTGGAAAACCATGCCTGCTGTCAAGCAGGGACATGTGTACGAAGTAGACGAGGCCCACTGGCTGGGCGGCGGTCTGATTGCCTATGAGAAAATTATGGACGATGTCGTCAGATTATTGGTTAAGTGACCAGGGAAACGACTCTCTTTAAAGCCAATGCCAGGCAAGCAGAGACACCTGGGGAGGATGGCTCTGTGTTGCGGCTTGGATATGTACCAGATCATGCAGGGAGGAATGAGCCGAGGTGACTACCCTTAATCAAGATCCGGGCGCTCTGCCTAACGACATCGCCCGCCGCCGCAAGGTAGAGCTTCCGGGTGCCGAACAATGGATCATGCATTCACGTGCGGAGAACCGCAAGTATCAAATCATGGTAGCTAAGCCTGCCGAGGAACCGCCATCCTCGGGTTACCCGGTCATTTATGTGCTGGATGCGAATTCCGTATTCGCCACGATGGTAGAAGCGATACGTCTGCAGGGCCGCCGCCCTGATAAAACGGGAGTCTTACCCGCAATCATCGTCGGTATCGGTTATGAGACGGAGGCGCCGTTCTCCGAGGACCGCTATTACGATTTGACACCTGAGCCGACGACGGTCTACCATCAGAAACCGGATGGTACACCGCTGCCTGAGCAAGGAGGGGCCGCGGCTTTCCTGGCGTTTATCGAGCAGGAGCTGAAGCCGCTGATCGAACGGGAATTCCAGATCGACCGAAGCCGGCAGACGCTGTTCGGCCATTCGCTGGGCGGGCTGTTCGTCCTGTATGCGCTGTTTATGAAGCCGGATGCGTTCCGGAGCTATATCGCAGGCAGCCCATCCATTCACTGGAATGAGTCGTTGCTGCTGGAGCAGGAGCGGCAATTCAAGGCCCGTCTGGAGCAGGAGCCTACTGCGATTCAACTGCTGCTAGGGGCGGGGGAGCTGGAAAAGAGCCATATCGCCCGCATTAATGATAACGCGAGGGAGCTTGCCGGGCGTCTCTCAACCCTGTCCAGCCGTGGAGTGGACGTGGAGTACAAAGAGTTTGAGGGCGAGGGACATGTATCGGTGCTGCCCGTGCTGATCAGCCGGACGCTGCGTCTGGTACTGCGCCCGGAATCAAAGAGTCATAGGAGTCTCTAATTCGCCTGGGAAGGGAAATCATCCGAGTAGCTTGAATCACAAAGCTTCCAGAATTCGCGTCACCTTCGGATTTTGGAGGTTTTTTTGTTGGAAAAGCTGGTTGCCGTTCACGGGATTGCTGATTTTCCTTTTGACCCGGTTGATGTAGAATAGAAGAATTGATCGGGTACGGAGAAAGGATGGAAACTGGAATGAAGGAAAGCTCGGCAACCGGCGGAGGGCAGGCCGGAGGGGAAGCCCGGAGAGGCGGGGCGGCCCCGGAACAATCCCGCCGCCGCTTATGGACAGCGCTGGTGCTGGGGGTGCTGTCCGCCTTCGGCCCGCTATCCCTGGATATGTACTTACCCGCCTTGCCGCAGCTGGCAGGCGACCTGAATACGAGCGCCTCGATGGCACAGCTCAGCTTGACGGCCTGTCTGCTCGGGCTGGCGCTCGGGCAGCTGATCGCCGGTCCGCTCAGCGACATGCACGGGCGGCGTAAGCCGCTGCTGGCGGGCCTGCTTGTCTTTGCCGCAGCATCGCTGCTGTGCATGCTCGTCGGCTCGCCGGGCGCCTTCGTGGCGCTGCGGTTCATCCAGGGGCTGGCGGGCGCCGCAGGCATCGTCATATCGCGCGCTATCGCCCGCGATATGTATGTGGGCACGGAGCTGACGAAGTTTTTCGCGCTGCTCATGCTCGTGAACGGCGCGGCTCCGATTCTGGCCCCGATCTTGGGGGGCCAACTGCTGGAGTTCACCTCGTGGCGCGGCGTATTTCTGGTGCTGGCGGGGATCGGCGTGCTCACGCTGCTCGCTGTGGTGCTGGGGCTGCCGGAGACGCTGCCGCCTGAGCGCCGTCTGCGCGGCGGGGTCCGCCAAACGGTGATAACACTTGGCCGGCTGGTCCGTGACCGTGCCTTCATGGGCTACGCACTGTCCCAGGGCTTCGTGACGGCAGCGATGTTTGCTTACATCGCAGGCTCGCCCTTCGTGCTGCAGAACCTATACGGCGTCTCGCCGCAGGGCTTCAGTCTGATCTTCGCGATGAACGGCATAGGGATCATCCTGGCCAGCCAGACAGCGGGCCGGCTGGCCGGACGCATTCCCGAATCGCGGCTGCTGGTCACGGGCCTTACGCTGGCCGCCGTGAGCGGCGTCCTGCTGCTGGCGGGGCTGGCCTCTGGCGCAGGGCTCGCCTGGATCTTGCCGCCGCTATTCGTGGCTGTCTCCTGCGTCGGCCTGGTCGGGACGGCTTCGTTCCCGCTGGCGATGGCTGGGCAGTCGGCCGCGGCAGGGAGCGCGTCGGCGCTGCTGGGTGTCCTTTCCTTTATCTTCGGAGGGCTGGTCGCGCCTCTCGTGGGCATCGCTGGAGACAGCTCCGCGCTTCCGATGGGAATCGTCATGGCCGCGGCGAATCTGATCGCGATCCTGCTTTATGTCACGTTAATCGGCCGCCACAGAGCCTCCCGGGCTTAGCCTGAGGGGGTTCTCTTGTGTCTAATTCACAAATTGTTCACAATTGTCGAAAATTGGCTTTTCTACCTTTGCGCAAGCGGAGTTATAATAGAACCAACATAGGGCTCCGATTCGGGCCTGACCCTTTTATCGAGCATGTTGTGAAAATTGGTACAATTAGGCCGTCATACGGATCCATGAACGTTATTTCCCTTCCCAAAGTCAAGTAACGCGCACGCAGATCTGAAGCCTAAGTAAGGGCTCGAGCAGGATCCGGACACAGGTGGCTTCTATTTTTTACATGCAAAGGAGGACGTTGACTTATGTCTCAAACGACACAAACGATCGCACGGGAATCCGTAGATGTGCTGGATCAACTGATGAAACCCGAGGTGCAGGAATCGCTGACCGTGCTGGTGGAAAATCTGCCGAAGCTGGCCGAAATGGTGACTCTGCTGACCAAGACCTATGATGTGGTGCAAAGCCTGGCTACCGACCAAGTATTCGTCGATGACATCAAGGGCGGTATCAGCGAAGTGGCGCTGCCGATCGTTGAGGGAGCTAAGACTCTGGCAGCCAACGCTATCGAAGCCAATGACCGCGCTCAAGTCGAGACGGCTACGATCGGCCTGTTCGGTCTGCTCAAAATGCTGAAGGACCCGCAAGTACAAAAAACATTCCGTTTTGCCCAAGCTTTCCTGGAAATCTCGGCACAACGCAGCCAGCAAAAACGCCAAGGCGAATAATTCGGTATAACCAGAACGGAGGATAAGCATGTCGAAGCATATTTTGATCCTGGGCGGCGGTTACGGCGGTCTGCTCAGCGCCCTGACAGCACGCAAATATTTGACCCCTGAGGAAGCGACGATCACGGTCGTGAACAAGGTCCCTTCCCACCAAATCATTACCGAGCTGCACCGTCTTGCCGTAGGCAACCTGACGGAGCAGGCTGTGGCGCTTCCGCTTGAGAAGCTGCTGCGCGGCAAAGACATCAACCTGCGTATCGATACCGTCGAGACGATCGGTCTGGACGAAAAGCGTGTTGTCCTGAAAAGCGGCATCACGTACGACTATGACGCACTCGTTATCGCTCTCGGCAGCGAAACGGCTTACTTCGGTATCCCAGGTCTGCAGGAAAACAGCTTCACGCTGAAATCCGTAGACGATGCGAACCGCATCCGTGCGCACGTAGAAGCGCGGGTTGAGGAATACGCGAAAACCAAAAACAAAGCCGACGTAACCTTCGTGGTCGGCGGCGGCGGTTTGACCGGTATCGAGCTGGTTGGCGAGCTGGCGGACATGCTTCCTGGGCTGTGCCGCAAGAAGGGTGTGGACTTCAATGACGTATCCCTGTACACAGTTGAAGCCGGTCCTTCCATCCTGCTGGGCTTCCCGGCGGAGCATATCGAGCGTGCTCAGACGAGTCTGGAGAAACGCGGCGTAACCTTCCTGACAGGACTTGCGATCACCGAAGCTACGGAAACGACCGTATTCCTGAAAGACGGCAGCTCCCTGGAATCGAACACGATCATCTGGACAGGCGGCGTACAAGGCAACGCACTGGTTGGCGCTTCCGGCGTCGAAGTGAACCGCGGCCGTGCAACGGTTAGCGAAACGTTGCAATCCGTCTCCCACCCTGATGTATACGTTGCTGGCGACAGCGCCGTCGTCATCGGACCGGAAGGCCGTCCATTCCCTCCAACAGCTCAGCTTGCTTGGCAAATGGGCGAAACGATCGGCTACAACATCTTTGCTTCCATCAAGGGCGCTCCAACAGAGCCGTTCAATCCGGTATTCTCCGGTACCTTGGCGAGCCTCGGCCGCAAAGACGGCATCGCGACAGTCGGTGGCAGCCAAACCAAACTAAAAGGCCTGCCGGCTTCGCTGATGAAAGAAGCGAGCAACGTGCGCTACCTGTCGCACATCAACGGCTTGTTCTCCTTGGCCTACTAATTCGTACGACCTCAAGTCCCGTTCTTCCTGGATTCAGGAAGAGCGGGGCTTTTTTACATTATGGAATGTATCAATGGCTTATTTTTCACCGCGCAAATGAATGAACGAAGCAAAGAGGATCTGGCTGCGACGAGATTGTTGGTGAACTGAATAAGCTGCTATGAGCGGGAAAGGGCTGTCTCTGCGTCATGTCCAATGCGAACGTGACGAAGGGACAGCCCTCGGCTTATCTATAGATCATGTAGATTGGCAGAGTCATTAGCATGTTGTGCAGCGCCGTTGCTCATATAGACTTGTCCCCATTCTTTCATAAGCATAATGATTGGAATGAGCGTTCTGCCGAAATCAGACAAGGCGTATTCAACCTTGGGAGGAATCTCTGGGTACACAGTACGGGAAATCACGCCGTCTTCCTCCAACTCGCGAAGCTGAAGCGTGAGGACCCTCTGAGTGATGCTTGGACAAATCCTCCGGAATTCATTGAATCGTTTTGGGCTTTTGATCAGATGATACAGAATGATGCCTTTCCACTTTCCTCCGATTACATTCAGCGTATATTCAACAGGACATGCCTCGGTATTGGCTCCGGGAGTAGGCCCAAACCCGCCTTTTCGATCTCTCATGCTATCGCCTCGATTCAGGTCACATTATTGATACTAAGCCACATTAATGTGCGTTCTTACAAATATTCTTCTTGTATTCTAATATTAGAAGCACAGCGGGGCGTCCGTCAATAAGAAGGAACTGGTGAGGAGAGATGGAGAGATGAACAGCCTGGAACATACAAAACATGATATTCTATCAGCTTTTAGCTTCAGACATGCTACTAAGGAATTTGACCACAACAAAAAAATCAGCGCTGCCGATTTTGATTTTATTTTGGAGGTGGGCCGATTGTCGCCCAGTTCCTTCGGCTTCGAGCCTTGGAAATTTATCGTGGTTCAGAATATGGAGCTGCGTGAGCAACTGAAGGAGTACGCATGGGGAGCGGTTAAACAACTGAAGAGTGCCAGTCACTTTGTTATTATTCTGTCAAGGCTGCCAAAGGACATGGCCGCAGATTCCCCCTATATACAAAATATGCTGAACGTCGTGCAGCAATTACCGGCCGAGATAGCCAAAGAAAAGCGGGCCGTATATGACAAGTTTCTGAAAAACGATTTTGCGCTGCAGAGCAACGAGCGTGCCATGTTTGAATGGGCATGTCGTCAAACCTATATCGCTTTAGGCAATATGATGACGGCGGCGGCACAAATCGGCATCGATTCATGCCCGATCGAGGGCTTTGATAAGGAGGCGTTAGAGCAATTGTTAGTTAAACAAGGCGTAATGGACAATGAGCATTTCGGTGTAGCATGCATGGTGGCGTTCGGCAGCAGATTACGGGAGCCGCGCACAAAAACACGTAAGTCGGCGGATCAAGTTGTCGAGTGGATAAGCTGAAAAGTAAGGAAAAGCCAGTCGGGTTCGTTTTAATGCAGCACGATGGAAGGTGATGTAATGAATTAATCTGGGTGCAGGGGGAACCAGACACCCACTTAGAACTCCGATGAGCATCGATGCTCAAACTTAAAGGACGCCGCAAGGCGTTTTTTTACATGTTCAAGCCAAATAAAATATTTTTTATGGAAAATATATGTCATGTATATTGACGTGAAAAGATTTAAAAATTATGATTGAACGTATAAATAACAAAATAATTCGAAATATTCGTAATTATCAGTTATATAATGTTATTTAATCTAACATAATTATAGAAAAAGGGGGCGGTTTCGATGTCTACAGGCGATCGTACAACCCAAGCGCCGTATTCTCTGCAAGCTTTTTATGATGAGATGTTTGGCACCCGTGAGCCGATCCGCCGGCATTATGAGCAGGTTTTCCGCCGTTTCTCACAGATGCGGCCGGAGGAGCTGGCAGCCAAGCAGCAGGGCATGGAGCGCCGGATGATGGAGGAGGGCATCACGTTCACGCTCTATAAGCCGGAACAGGCCCAGCCGCTGGAGCGCACGATCCCTTTCGACCTGATCCCCCGCATTATTCCGCAGGAGGACTGGACGATGCTGGAGGCGGGTCTGATCCAGCGGGTGAAAGCCTTGAACCGATTCGTCCATGATGTGTACCATGAGCAGCATATCATCAAGGACGGCATCGTCCCCCGGCGGATGGTGATCGCCAACTGCTACTTCAGGCCGGAGATGATGGGCGTCGAGGTGCCCGGCGGCTCCTACATCACGACCTCGGGCATCGATCTGATCCGCGATGCGTCCGGCGAATACTTTGTCCTGGAGGATAATCTTCGCTCGCCCTCCGGCTTCTCGTACCTCTTCAAGGGCCGCTCGATTATGAAGGAGCTGTTCCCCGAGCTGACGCTGTCCTGCTCGCTTCGCGATGTCGATCACAGTCTCAACCGGTTCCTCACGATGCTGCGAAGTCTGGCGCCCGGAGGCAAGTCCGATCCGGTCATCGCCCTGCTGACGCCCGGGGAATACAACTCCGCCTACTACGAGCATGCCTTCCTCGCCCAGCAGATGGGCATCCATCTGGTCGAAGGCCGCGACCTCATCGCCCGCGATCACAAGCTGTATATCCGCGGCATGAAGGGTATGGCGCAGGTCGATGTGCTGTATCGGCGGCTGGACGATGATTTTCTGGACCCGCTCGTCTTCCAGCCGGATTCGATGCTCGGCGTAGCAGGGATCATGAATGCTTACCGCGCTGGCAACCTGGCTATCGCCAATGCTCCGGGAACCGGTGTGGCGGATGACAAGGCGATCTATGTGTACGTGCCGGATATGATCCGGTATTACCTCAAGGAGGAGCCGATTCTCCGCAATGTGCCGACCTACCTGCTGTCCCGGCCTGAGGAGCGGGACTATGTGCTGCAGCATCTGCCGGAGATGGTCGTGAAGGAGACTTCCCTATCCGGCGGCTACGGGATGCTGATCGGACCGGCAGCGACCCGGGCGGAGATCGACGCCTTCGCCGAGCTGATCCGGCGAGATCCGGGCCGCTATATCGCCCAGCCGACCGTGCAGCTGTCGCGTGCCCCCGTCTTCCAGGACGGACTGATGAAGCCGCGTCATATCGACCTGAGAGCCTTCGTCCTGCAGGGAGCAGGCGAGCAGATGCATGTCATCCCCGGCGGCCTGACCCGGGTCGCGATGAAGGAAGGCTCGCTTGTGGTCAATTCCTCGCAGGGTGGAGGCTGCAAGGATACCTGGGTGCTGGCTTAGCGGCCGGGGGCATGAAGAAGTCGATGTCGTACCTGTTCTAGGCGACGAGACTTTGGGGCCTAACCAAGGGTGGCGGTTCACGGACCTGAGGGCAGTTTCCCGGGGTCTAAGGCCAGTCTGACGGAGCCGGACCTGCTGCGGCGGTCCAAGATAACCGGTATAAGCCGCAGACTATTCGAGGGGACGGAAGGGGACTTTGACGATGATGCTTAATCGGAATGCGGAGGCTTTATTTTGGGTCGGACGATATATGGAGCGCGCGGAGAACCATGCGAGATTGATCGATGTGCATTATCACATCCAGCATGAGGGCGATTTTGACCATGAGGAGCACAAATGGGCGAGGCTGGTCGACGCCTTCGGCGCGCGCGGCGATTATACGCAGCAATTCGAGGCTTTCACGCAGAAGGATGTGCTGTCGTTCATTACGCTCGACCGGGGCTACGGAAACTCGCTATTCTGCTGCATCAGTCAGGGGCGCAGCAACCTGCGCACGCTGCGGGAGAAGCTGCCGAGTGAGCTATGGGATGTGCTGAACGGCTTCTACCTGTGGCTCGGCGACAAGAAGGTGGACGATATTATTGCGGAGTCCCCGCATCTGTTTTTCAAGCAGGTCAAAGAGAAGACGGCAACCTTCTACGGCATCCAGCAGTCCGTGATGCTGCGGGAGAACGAGTGGAACTTCATCGAGATGGGGCGCTGTCTGGAACGCGCGGAGAATACAGCCCGTATCCTCCAGTCCGTTCTATCCGCGATCCGTGAGGATCAGGCTCCCGCTTATCCGTATTTGCTGGCTGTGCTGAAATCCGTCAGCGGGTACCAGGCGTTCCGTAAATTCTATGCCGACGGGGTATCCGTGGAGCATATTATGGAATTCCTGATCGTCAACGATTTCTTCCCGCGCTCGATTCACTTTACGTTCTCCCAGCTCGAGAAGCATCTCGCCGGGATCGAGGCGCTCCGCGAGCTGCGGACCCCGCGGGAGCGTGCGATCCGGCAGGTGAGCAAGGTGACCGCCGAGCTGGCGTGTCTGGAGCGGGAGGACATGGCGCTGCCCAAGGTGCAGCCGCTCTTGGATCAAGTAACCCGCTCGTGCCAGAGCCTAGGGCAAGTGATGGCGAGCGCTTTTTTTCGCATCGGGGAGGCGAGTGCATGAAGATCGAGATCCAGCACGTGACCCGCTACAAGTATGGGGAACCGGCTACGGAGAGTGTCAATGAGCTCAGGCTCACGCCGCGGACCGACGGCCGTCAATCCTGCTATCATCATGAGGTGATGATCGAGCCGACCGCATCGCTGTTCACCTATGAGGATTACTTTGGCAACCGGGTACACGCATTTAGCGTGAACTCGCCGCATCGCGAGCTGGTTGTCCGCACGCGGGCGACCGTTGTCACTCGCGATCAGGATACGGCGATCCGGCCTGCAGCCGCGCTGGAGGAGCAGCTTCTCAAGCTGCAGAGCGAGGAGTTCCAGGACCGGTACATCGAGTATTTGCTGCCAACTGCTTATACGCTGGAGACGGAGGAGCTGCTGGCCTATGCGGAGCGGTATCCGTTCGGCGGCGAAGGGTTGTTTGCCTGGTCGAGAGGCCTGATGGAGGGCATACACCGCGATCTGACCTATGATCCTGGGGCCAGTCACGTGCATACGACCGTTAGTGAGACGCTACAGCTTCTGCGGGGGGTATGTCAGGATTACGCTCATCTGATGATCGCCGTCTGCCGCAGCCGGGGCGTCCCGGCGCGTTACGTCAGCGGGTATCACTTCGTAGGCGATCTGCAGGGCGGGAGTGCCGACTTCGAGCAGGCGTCCCATGCTTGGGTCGAGGTGCAGATTCCCGGCACCGGCTGGCTCGGCTTTGACCCGACCAATCAGGCGGAGGTCGGGTGGCGGTACGTGAAGCTCGGGCACGGGCGGGACTACAAGGACATCGTGCCGGTCAAGGGGGTCTACCGGGGCTCCGGCGAGCAGCACCTGGAGGTGACCGTGGATGTCCGCCGTCTGGATGCCTAATGGCACAAGAGGGGGAAGGGGGACTGAACCGGGGCAATCAAGGATGCGGTCACGCGGAAGTGTGACCTGCCGGAGGAGGCATGTGGTGGACGCGATGCATAAGGTCTTGTCGGATACCGGAATTCCTGAACGTCAGGAGCTCCGGTATTTTGCGCTGTCCGTACCCCGTCCCATCTGCGGCGGCCGCAATAAAGATTTGTTATAGTGATTTAATCGGCCTGTCCTTCGTTGACAACAAGCCGGGAGGCATGCTAACCTTCTAAAGTACCTATAAATTCTAATTAATGGAAAGGGGCGACATGAGTCCATGCGTACATTTACTTTTGATCACCAAGCGCGTCTGCGCGTACGTCCTAACTTCATAGCTCGCTTCGCAGCCTTTGCGGCATCCAGTAGTTAGGAAGAGTGCGGTTCAAACCGCTTCCTAGGGTACGGTAGCAAGATGCAGGTCGCGGACTCGTGTGGCCATGCGCTGAATATCAATCAGGATAAGCACATCGCTTGCGGGCGCTGTGCTTTTTTGTGTGGAGAAGGCTTGCTCATCGCAGTCCTGCTCCGAGTTGAAGACATCCAACATAGGCTTGGAAAAAGGGGGAGATCGCCCAATGTTCTCGATTTTCAACAAGCTCGGCTGGTTTTTCCGGCAGGAGCGCAAACGCTATTCCATCGCCATCGTGCTGATGCTGATCGCCGGTATTCTGGAAATTTTTCCGCCAATGCTGGTCGGCCAGGCGATTGACACGATCTCGCTCGGACATATGAGCTGGGATTACATCGTCCGTACCGGGCTCGTACTGGCCGGCATTACGGTGGTGGTCTATATCATCTCCTATATTTGGGGCTACAAGCTGTTCGGCGGCGCTTTCGTCGTCGAGAAGCTGATGCGTGGCCGGTTGATGAGCCATTTTCTGAAAATGACGCCTACCTTCTACGAACGCAACCGCACGGGCGACCTGATGGCCCGCGCGACGAACGACCTGCAGGCCGTGGCCCAGACGGCGGGCTTCGGCATTCTGACGCTGCTGGATTCCACGATGTGGATGGCGACGCTGCTGGTCACGATGACCGTCTTCGTCTCCTGGAAGCTGACGCTCGCAGCCGTGCTTCCTTTGCCAATCATGGCGCTGCTCGTTAGCCTGTACGGCGGCTGGATTCATACGCGGTTTATGAAAGCGCAGGATGCTTTCGGAGACATGAATGAGGGCGTGCTGGAGACGGTATCCGGCATCCGGGTCATCCGGGCCTATACGCAGGAGCGGGAGGCTGAGCGGCGGTTCGCCACCGTGACGGAGGATGTACTGGAGAAAAATCTGGCGGTCGTGCGGATCGAAGCCTTGTTCGAGCCGACCATTAAAATTCTGGTGGGCGTCAGCTACATGATCGGCCTCGGCTACGGCGCGTATCTCGTATTCCACAACGAGCTGACGATCGGGGCGCTGGTTGCCTTCAACGTCTACCTCGGGATGATGATCTGGCCGATGTTCGCGATTGGCGAGCTGATCAATGTGATGCAGCGGGGCAACGCCTCGCTCGACCGGGTCAATGAGACGCTGGGCCACAAGCCGGATGTGCCTGAGCCTGAGAACGGAGCGCAGCCGGAGCTGCCGGGCCGGCTGGAGTTCCAGGGTGTGACCTTCCGTTATCCGTCCTCCGAGGTGGATAATCTGAAGGACGTAACCTTCACGCTGGAGCCCGGACAGACGCTCGGCATTGTCGGCCGGACCGGCAGCGGGAAGTCGACGCTGATCAAGCAGCTGCTGCGGGAGTATCCGGCCGGAGAGGGCCGGGTCCTGCTGGCAGGTCTGCCGATCGAGGGGCTGGATATGGGCCGGCTGAAGTCTTGGCTTGGCTACGTGCCGCAGGAGCCGTTCCTGTTCTCGCGGACGATCCGCCGCAATATCCAGTTCGGCGGCGAGCATGCAGGCGAAGAGGCGCTGCAGGAGGCTGTGGCTGTCTCTGCCTTCGCCAAGGATCTGCAGTTCCTGCCGAATGGCATGGATACGATGGTCGGTGAGAAGGGCGTGGCACTCTCCGGCGGACAGAAGCAGCGGGTCTCCATGGCCCGTGCGCTGATCGCCAATCCGCGGATTCTGATGCTGGATGATGCCATGTCCGCGGTCGATGCACGCACCGAGGCGCAGATTATCGGCAATATCCGGAGAGCCCGTGCCGGCAAGACAACGATCATCGCTACGCACCGGCTGTCGGCGGTGCAGCATGCCGATCTGATCCTCGTGCTGGAGGAAGGCCGCATCGTAGAGCGCGGAACCCATCAGGAGCTGCTGACGCATGGCGGCTGGTACCTGGAGCAATATGAGCGGCAGCAGATCGAAGCGAAGCAAACGGAGGAAGGAGCGGAGGAAGCATGAGCGAGCCCTATGAGGCGCTGGACGAAGATCTCGACAACACGGAGCTGAAGCCTGGCAGCACCTCGGTGACGATTCGGCGGCTGATCGCCTATGCGATGCAGTTCAAGCGGCAGCTGGTCATCGCCTTGGTCATGCTGACCCTGGCCGTGGTAACGGATCTGGCGGGTCCGCTGATTGCCAAACGGATCATTGATGTGCATATATCCGGAATCGAGCGGTCATGGTACGAGACCTCAGACTCCGGGGATGCTTATGCGGTCCCTTACGGAGGCAAGCATTACAAGCGCGCCGACCGGTTCGCGGACGGCGAGCCGCGCGGCCCGGAGGCCCGTGTGCTGCAGCTGGAGCGCAGCTATTACTTTATCGGAGGCCCGATCACCTTCGACGGACGTCGCAGTCTGACAGCGGATGGCTCGATCGTCATCGAGCGGGGCGGCGAACGTCAGACTTATCCGGCCCAGGCGCTTAGCGGCGACCAGACGCTGGCCTTCTACATGCCGGAGCTGTCCGGCATCCTCCAGCTCAGCTGGCTGTTCCTCGGGCTGCTGGTCGCGTCGGCGGCCTTCACCTACGGACAGCGGTACTTCCTTCAGGCGTCGGCGAACCGGATCATCCGGCGGATGCGGACGGATGTATTCGCCCAGCTGAACCGGCTGCCAGTCCGGTATTTCGATAATCTGGCGGCAGGCAAGGTCGTATCGCGGATCACGAACGATACGGAAGCGATCCGGGACTTGTACGTCAACGTGCTGGCTAACTTCTGCACGGGGGCCATTCATATGGCCGGCATTTATGTGGCATTATTCATTCTGGATGCGCGCCTGGCGGCGATCTGTCTCTTTGTCCTGCCGGCGCTGGCGGCTTGGATCTGGATCTACGGACGGATCGCCAAGCGGTATAACCGCGTGATCCGCAGCGTGGTCAGTGAAATCAACGGTATGATCAACGAATCGATCCAGGGCATGAACATCGTCAAGGCGTTCCGCAAGGAGAAACGGACAGAGGAGGAGTTCGAGGGGCATAATACCCGGCTCTTCGACTATCAGAACAAGCTGCTTAGTCTGAATTCCTGGACGGGATACAACCTCGTCGGGGTGATCCGGAATATCGCGCTCGTGGCGCTGATCTGGCATTTCGGCGGCGCCTCGCTCACCGGTGCCACAGGAGCGGTCTCGTTGGGCGTGCTGTACGCCTTCGTCGATTACCTCAATCGGCTGTTCCAGCCGATGGTCAACATCGTCAACCAGCTCCCGAATCTGGAGAGGGCGCTTGTATCCGGCGAGCGGGTCTTCGTGCTCATCGACGAGCCGGGCGAGGATGTGTCCGAGCGACGGATCGAGCGCTATCGGGGACATGTGTCGTTTGAGAACGTCCGCTTCTCGTACAAGGAAGGCGAACCGGTGCTGAAGAACGTGAACTTTGAAGCGAAGCCGGGACAAACGGTGGCGCTGGTCGGTCATACCGGATCGGGGAAAAGCTCGATCCTGAACCTGCTGTTCCGGTTCTATGATCCGGAACAGGGCCGTATCACGATCGATGGACTAGACATCCGGGAGCTGCCGCGCCAGACGATGCGCCAGCATATGGGCATCGTGCTGCAGGACCCGTTCCTGTTCGCGGGGACGATCGGCTCCAACGTTTCGCTAGGCGATCCGTCCATCACGCGGGAGCGGGTCCAGCGGGCACTGGCCGATGTCGGCGCGGACTTGCTGCTCAAGCATCTGCCGAAGGGGCTTGATGAGCCGGTGATCGAGAAGGGCAGTACGCTGTCCGCCGGCCAGCGTCAGCTCATCTCGTTTGCCCGTGCGCTGGCCTTCGACCCGGCGATTCTGATCCTCGACGAAGCGACGTCGAATATCGATACGGAGACGGAAGCCATCATCCAGCAGGCGCTGGATGTGGTGAAGCAGGGCCGGACGACATTCGTCATCGCCCATAGGCTGTCTACCGTGAAGAACGCCGATCAGATTCTCGTGCTGGATCGCGGCGAGATCGTCGAGCGTGGCAGCCACGATGAACTGCTCCGTCTGGATGGACGGTATGCACAGATGTACCGAATTCAGCAGGGCGAGATGTTGACGAGCCGGTAAAAGAAGCGCCACACACGTAGACGAATGCCCCCAACCATAAAAAAGCTGCCGGTTTTACGAGCTACACGGCAGTTTTCGGAGGCATCCAGGAAATCTGCGCTACCCATAAACTTATGCCGATAGTACAGAAAGAAGCCGACCCGCTGCGGGTCGGCTTTTTCGGCAGGATGGTGCCGGATGTGGTCGTGCTTATGCCTTCATGGCATTCCTATGCGTGCATCTTACCGGTGTCTGTACGACCCTCGGCTCTCTTACCACGCATACGCTTCCGGCGCTGCGCCACCCGGTCCCGGGAAGATATCGTCCAGCTCGCGGAGCACCTGCTCGTCGAGACGAATCTCGACGGCGCGCAGGCTGCCCTGCAGCTGCTCCACGGTCCGCGGCCCGATGATCGGCGCGGTCATCACGGGATTCGCGAGCGTCCAGGCGAGGGCGACGTTGGCTTCGCTCTCGCCCAGCTCAGCGCATAGCGCGGAGAATCGCTCGAGCTGATGGCGGTGCTTCTCGATTTTACCGGCCTGCTGAGCCGTCCGGGTACCGGCGGATTTCAGCGCGTTGCCGCCAAGCAGGCCTCCGGCCAGCGGGCTCCAGGCGACGACGCCCAAGTTCAGGTCCTGCGCCGCAGGAAGCACCTCCAGCTCGGGCAGACGCTCCAGCAGGTTGTACTTGTGCTGCTCGCAGACGAGGCCCATGAAGTGGCGCTCCTTGGCTGCCGCCTGTGCCTTCACCAGATGCCAGCCGGCAAAGTTGCTGGACCCGATATAGTCGACCTTGCCCGAGCGGACCTGGGATTCGAACGCTTCCCAGAGCTCCTCCCAAGGTGTGCGCCGGTCGATGTGATGCATTTTATACAGCTCTACATGATCGGTCTGGAGCCGCTTCAGCGAGCCTTCGAGATGGCGTCTGATTTTATACAGGGACAGGCCGCGGACATCGTTGGGGCCGTCATCGGGATTCGAGATCGGCTCATGTACCTTGGTCGCGAGCACGACACGCTCACGGCGATTCCCGCCCTGGGCGAACCAGCGGCCGATGATCGATTCCGTCAGTCCGGCGTTCTTGCCCCAGCCGTAGATGTTGGCGGTATCGAAGAAGGTGATGCCCGCATCCAGAGCTTCGTCCATAATGCGAAACGCGGTCTGCTCGTCCGTGTCCACGCCGAAATTCATCGTACCCAGGCACAAGCGGCTGACGCGCATGCCTGTCTTTCCGAGAAACGTATATTCCATGATCAACATCCTCCTTGGATTATTTTCCGTTACGAGAATAAATGGAACCGTTGGCATCTAAAATGTTAACGTTAACATTTTACCAGACTCAGGACGGTCAATCCATAGATTTCCTTCAACTTGCTGCCGGTCTTCTACGAGCATTCATTATTCATGAAATTTAATTTCATATAATATATTGTTATTGAATTAAAATTCCGTTTTTCCTATAATACTACTAAACAACCCCTGTCAGTCTCCACAGCTTGGCGTGAAAACATTCCTCTCGTATTCGTTCAGTGCTAGCTTACAACTCTCCACAATTGTTCAGATCCTTGTTCCGTTTTCGTTCCTCGGTACCTACCCTCAACCAAAGGTGGTAAGCGGATATGACTTCTTTCCTCGGCAAGCATGCGTTTCGTGTGGCCCTCTTCCGCAGGCATTTCGCCAGTTATTTCGTGCTGATCCTTATCCCCGTCATCGTGGCCTGTACGCTGGCTCATGTGCTGGTCGTCCGGCTGATCGAGAACGATGCCCAGAAGCTGAATGACGTGATGATGGCTCGTCTCTCTGAACAAACGGATAACGCTTTCAACTCTCTGCAAACGAATATGATCAACATGCTCGCCACCTCCAATATCCGCAGCCTGCTGAAGGAGGAGGGGAACCCGTCCCCGGAGAACCAGCAGCGCTCAGAGCTGATCCGTTCCTTGCGCGAGCAGCTCAGCAAGCTGGAGTCTGACCAGCTCGCGGAGCGGGCCTTCCTGTATTTCACCGGCTACGATCTGGTGATCGACGCGGACAGCTACACCGACAAGTCTTACTTCTTCCAGCTCCGGTACCCGTTGGACGCGATGGCCAAGCATGAGCTGCTGTCCGGGCTGAACGGGCGGAAAATGCGCGACTTCGTCATGACGGGTACCGATCATATGTCCACCGTCATGAGCTACCCGTACAACACCGACACGCCAGAGGTTTATCTGATCGTCAAGGTCAACAAGGCAAGACTCGCGGCGCTGCTCGACATCCCGGAGAACTGGGCGGCCGGCACCGCTCTGCTTGCGGGCGGAGAGGTTCTCGGCCAGAGCAGGCTGAGCGGCGAGGAAGCCCGCCAGATGGCGCGCTTGGCTAGACAGCAGACCGAGTCCCACGCACAGGCTGCGGGCTTCCGCACCGTGGGAGATCAGGCCGTCTCGATCGTCCCGTCCCAATTCGATGACAGCTATGCCTATCTGAGCATCGTCGATCTGCCGGTCTTGATGAAGCCGGCTCATGTGACCCAGGTGATCAGCTGGAGCTTCCTGCTGTTCTTCGTCATCGTGGGCAGCTTTGTCTCTTACCACTTGAGCCGGCGCATCTACAAGCCGATTATGGAAATCAGGGAGAATCTCAAGCTGCACCGTTCGGCGGACGGACAGACGATGCGTACCGGGGGGAATGATTTTGATGCGATCAAGCGTTTTTCCCAGCTTATTGTGACAGAGAACCGGAAGCTGTCCCAGCGGGTGGACGGGATGCTGCCGATCCTGCAGGAGTATTTCATTGCCAAAATCCTGCTGGGCGAATACAAAGACGCACTGGCCATCAAATTCTACGCGGAGGAAATCGACTTTGACTATGCCCGTAAAGCCTCCCGCACCGCCTATTGCATCGCGCTGCACTACGATGCTTTCACAGATGAGCCGCTGTCGGAGACGTCCAAGACCTTCCTGGTCGCCGAGCTGAAGGAGCGCATCCAGGGTCTGATTCCTTCTCCGGTCTGGCTCTGCCAGACGAAGCCGGAGCTGCTCGTATGCGTCGTCGAGGATGATCCGCTGCTGCATGTGACCCCGGTAGAGCATGCGGAGATGATCAAGCTTGCACTCAAGCTGCACAGCAAATATTACAGGGCGACGATCGGCATCGGCCGCAAGGTTCATGCGATCGAGCACCTTCATCTGTCCTACGATCAGGCCCTGTCTGCGCTGCAGCGCAGAGGACTGCATGCCGAGGTGGAGATTTGCGGCGATTCCTGCTCGTGGGAGCCGCCTTCCTGTGAAACGTTCCTGTCCGTGCAAGAGATTAACCGCGTGCTGAACCGCTACAAGTCTCGGGAGTATGACCAGCTGCTGCAGGGTGCGCTGCTTATGCTGGAGGAGGGGTTAAAGCGCAGGGTGCCAGCCGCTCAAATGAAATACTTATGCGCCGATCTGCTGAATACGTGGATTCGCGCCTTGCAGAGCGAGAGCAAGGACTTTGACGTGCTGTTCTACGCCGGGCTGTTCGAGCAGTTGAACCGCTGTATGACCGGCGATGAGCTTCGCAGATGCTTCATCGCCATACACGGGCAATTATTCCCTGAGCCGGAGGAGAACAGCCGGATCAAGAAGCTGACAGACATTCTGGCCTATATCCATGAGCATTACCATGAGGAATTATCCATTGAGCAGTTCGCCAGTCAATTGAATATGTCGGTCGGCCACTTCAGCCGGACGTTCAAGGAAGAGGTCGGCGAGAAGTATGTGGAATATATAGCCAGGTACCGTCTGCAGAAAGCCAAGGAGCTGCTGCTTGGCACCGATCTGCGCATCGATGACATTGCCGGGCTGGTCGGCTACTGGGGACGCCATTCCTTTATCCGTATGTTTCGTAAGTACGAGGGCGTCACGCCGGCCAAATACCGCACCTCCCATCCATAACCCTGAACCGAGAGAGAAGCTTCGTTTTTTTCCGAAGTTTCTTTTTTTTCCTCCACAGATGCTTCCGGCTCAGTCCCCGCGCTGACCGGCAAATCCGTACCAGGGTGCAAATTTGCACGCTTTACGGGGCCTCTCCACCCTTCGTATAGTTAAGCCATCGAAAGCAACAAGCGCTGCAGGGAGGTGGAGGGTTTGACGAACGGTTCGCGGCTGTGGTTTATGATGAAGAAGCATAAGGCGCTCTATCTGCTGATGCTTCCCGGTATCCTGTATTACCTGATCTTCAAGTATGCGCCCATGTACGGCATCATCATCGCCTTCCAGGATTACTCGGTCGGAAGGGGGATCCTGGGGAGCAAGTTTGTCGGCATGAAGCATTTTATCGAATTCTTCTATGTAACCCCCGATGCCTGGAAGCTGATCCGCAATACGGTCATGCTGAATGTGTACGATCTGCTGTTTCATTTCCCCGCACCGATCGTGCTGGCTATTTTATTTCACGAAATCCGCATTTCCTGGTTCAAGCGGCTGGTGCAGAGCGTTAGCTACATGCCGCATTTTCTATCTACGGTCGTCATCGCGGGCATTATCGTGACGTTCCTGTCTCCCTCGAGCGGGGTAGTCAATCATGCGCTGTCCCGTGCCTTCGGCATTGAGCCGATCCTGTTCCTCGGACATCCGGAGTGGTTCAGAACGATTTATGTCGGCTCCGAAATTTGGCAGAAGGTCGGCTGGGGCACTATTCTATACCTGGCTGCGATTTCCGGCATCGATCCAACCCTGTACGAGGCAGCCAAGATGGATGGCGCGAGCCGCTTCCAGCAGGTGAGGCATGTTACGCTGGTCGGCATGCTGCCCGTCATGATCGTCCTGTTCGTGCTGACGCTGGGGCACTTCATGGAGACCGGCTTTCAGAAAATTTTGCTCCTCTACAACTCCATGAACTATGAAACCTCGGATGTCATCAATACCTTCGTGTACCGGAGAGGCATTCTGGATGCGGACTTCAGCTTTGCCACGGCGGTCGGCTTATTTCAGTCGGTCATCGGCCTTGTGCTCGTCGTAGCCGCCAACCGGATCGTCCGCAAATACTCGCAGACCAGTCTATGGTAGAAAGGGGCCCGTCCATGAAAATCAGGGAAAGCTTCGCTTCCCGGCTGTTCGATATCTGTAACATGCTGCTCATGATCGTCCTGATGATCGTGATGGTGTACCCGATGGTCTATGTGTTCTCGGCCTCGATCTCCAATAATGCCCTGGTGGCGAGCGGAGACGTGCTGCTGTGGCCCAAGGACATCACGCCAGTCGCTTATGAGCAGCTGATCTATAACCCGGATCTGTGGATCAGCTACTGGAATACGATCCGATATACGGTCGTCCATGTCGTCCTGACCTTGCTGGTAACCTCAGCCATGGCTTATCCGCTCTCCAAGAAGTGGCTGCCGGGCCGTCGGCCGATTCTGCTGCTGGCTGCCTTCACGCTGCTGTTCAGCGGAGGGATGATCCCGACCTTCCTGATCGTTCAGAAGCTCGGCATGCTCAATACGATCTGGGCGATTGTGCTGCCCACGCTGATCAGCACCTGGTACCTGTTCATCATGCGGACGTTCTTCGAGGCGCTGCCTGAGGAACTGGAGGATGCGGCCACCATCGACGGCTGCGGCTCCTTCCAGGTGCTGCTGCGGATCGTGCTGCCGCTATCCATGCCGGTTATGGCGACCATCGGACTGTTCTCGGCGGTCAACCAATGGAACGCCTTCTTCGACGCCCTCATTTACCTGAATGACCGGAGTTTATACCCTCTGCAGATTATGCTCCGCAACATTCTGATCGCCGGTACGAATGTCCAGGGCGAGGGCGATCTGACGCATCTGGAGACGCTGAAATACGCGATGATCATCATAGCGACGCTGCCCATTCTGTGCGTGTATCCGTTTATCCAGAAATATTTTGTCCAAGGCACCATGATCGGCGGCATCAAGGGCTAGCTGTACCGCTCCCGGCCGTCTGTCTGCAGTATACGTGCAAGGGGGTTCGTCGCGGGTGCGGGCGGACTGCATCAAGAACCGGCAGAAGGTTGGGGATGGACGAGGGCGCGAGTCAGAATTTAATGGGGAGGCGACAGAGATGAAGAAACGGGCATGTGCGGCGATGATGAGTGTAGTGCTTGCGGCAGGAGCGGTGGCAGCGGGATGTAGTGACAAGGGGGCAGCCCCTGCACAGGGAGAGGGGAGCGGCGATGCCAAGAAGCCGATTACCTTCTCCTGGCTGGTCTATGACCGTGTCGAGGGCAAGGTGCGGACCGACTGGGAGATCTTCAAGGAGCTGGAGGCCAAGACAGGGGTCAAGGCGGACTTCCAGGTCGTCAGTCAGGAGGGTCTGACGGAGAAGCGGCAGATTATGATCGCGACGAACTCGGTCACGGACTTTATTCAGGTGACCACGCAGGAGGGCCGGGAACACGGTCCGGATAAGGTGTTCCTCAACCTGAAGGACTATCTCGACAAAGCGCCCAATCTGAAGGCCTTCTACGAGAAATACCCCGAGGCAAAAGCTGTCGCGACGGGAGCGGACGGGGGTATCTATACGGTACCTGTCATTGAGGGAGATGCTGAGGGCAAGGGGTTCAACTTCATCTGGTACAGCCGCAAGGACCTGATTGACCAATACGGGCTCAAGGCGCCGAATACGCTCGATGAGTTCTACCAGTTCCTCAAGGCGTTCAAGGAGAAGGACCCGAATTCATATCCGCTGATCTCCAACACGATCTCCGGGGATACGGGGCTGTACACTGTATTCGGCCGTATGTTCACCGGCATTCAGGGCTATTACAACATTGACCCGACGACCGACAAATATGCATTCGCTCCGTATCACAAGGGCTACAAGGACGCGCTGATATTCCTCAATAAGCTTTACACCGAGAAGCTGCTCGATC
Organism: Paenibacillus filicis; assembly: GCF_038070315.1. Lineage (NCBI taxonomy): Bacteria > Bacillati > Bacillota > Bacilli > Caryophanales > Paenibacillaceae > Paenibacillus > Paenibacillus filicis. The sequence goes on from NZ_JBBPCC010000008.1 coordinate 244,984, forward strand.
CCGAATATTCGCTGCTGACTCAGGCACAGTGGGAAGAGCGCATCCTGAAGGGCAAGTCGCTGGTGACGTACTTCTGGAAAGCGGACCTCGAGTCGATAACCGACAAGGCGCGGAAAGCGGGCACGCCTGGCTATGAGCTGGATGCGATCCCCTCCATCGCTGCCGACGGGATTAAGAACTATCAGTACTCCCGACCGGTCGTCGGTGCTGTCGGCCGTGCGATTTCGGCTAAGGTCAAGGATAAGGACAGAGCGGTGCAGTTCCTCGACTATCTCGTCGGCGAGGAAGGGTCTAACTACTTGTCCCTCGGCATAGAGGGCAAGACGTATACGAAGGAGAACGGGCAGCCCGTCTATATGAAGGAATTCGGCGCTTCTCCGTTCAATACGCTGCGTAAGGACTGGGGCGTCTGGTACGACCTGATCACACTGGATAACGCGAAGTCGCGTGCGGCGTGGGAGCGCGGTCTGAGCGACAAGAGCAAGGACATCAACAAACGGTATGAGAAGTTCATCATTCCGGCTCCCAAGCAGCTCGTGAAGACGCAAGAGGAGCTGGAGCTGGAGAAGTCCAAGCTGAACAACCTGAACAAGTTCCTGGAGCAGAAGCAGACGGAGTTCGTGACCGGCAAGACGCCGATCAACGATACGACTTACCAGCAATTTATCGATCAGGCCAAGAAGCTGGGGTCGGATGAGCTGCTGAAGATGTACGACACCTCCTACACACGCACCTACGGCAAAAAATAACGCTAAGCCTTCTCTTCGAAAGGAGCGGATTTCCGTGAGTGTCACGGATGATTTCAAGATTATCGATACCGATGTCCACAATGAACAGGCGGATGCGGCGCTGGTGCCTTACCTCCCTGAGCCATGGCGCTCACGAGTTGCTGCGACCGGGATCGGCTACGCAGGCTCGAACTACTGGTCGCCGGTCGGTGTGATGAAGAAGGACTCGATCCCTCCGGGCGGAGGCAAAGCCGGCTCCGACCCGGAGCTGATGATCCGGCAGCTGATCGAGCCTTACCAGGTAGAAGCAGCTCTGCTGACCGGAGTCGTCTACAATATCTCCTCGACGCATGACCCGGACTACGCCGCAGCCATATGCTCGGCCTACAATGACTACCTGATCGCGGAATGGCTCGGCAAGCACCCGGCGTTCAAGGGGCTGCTGGCAGTGTCGACGCTCGACCCCGTGCTTGCAGCACGTGAGATCGACCGGGTCGGCGGTCATCCCGATATCGTCGGAGTGATCATCTCCAGTGCGGCTCGTTCTCCGCTTGGTCACCGATACTACCATCCGATCTACGAGGCGGCCGAGCGCAACGGGCTTCCGCTCTCGATCCACCCTGGGGCGGAGGGCGGGGGCAGCTCGACGGCGCCGACAGCGGCAGGCTATCCGGCCCGCTACATCGAGTGGCATACGTGCCTGTCCCAGATGTTCATGTCCCATCTGGTGAGCCTGGTCTGCGAGGGCGTATTCGTGAAGTTTCCACAGCTGAAGGTGGTGCTCGTCGAGGGCGGCATCGCCTGGCTGCCTCCGCTGCTGTGGAGACTGGATAAGAACTACAAGGCGCTGCGCTCGACAGTGCCGTGGCTGAAGCGTCTGCCTAGCGAATACGTGCGCGACCATTGCTTCCTGACGACCCAGCCGATCGAGGAACCGGCGAATCCTCAGCACTTGATCGATCTATTCAACATGTTCGATGCGGAGGATATGATCCTGTATTCGAGCGACTATCCGCATTGGGATTTCGATGCGCCGGATATGATTCTGCGCAAGCTGAAGCCGGAGGCGAGGCGCAAAATCTTCTATGAGAATGCCAAGAAGCTGTATCGATTATAACGGAAGGAGGGGCTCGTATGGCAGTGCACGATGTGCTGGCTGAGGAGGATGTGCCGGACGGCGGGTGTGCGGTTGTTCAGGTGGAAGGGCGGGAAATCTGCGTGTACCGAATCGATGGCAGCTATTATGCGCTGAATAATTACTGTCCGCATCAAGGCGCGCCAATATGTGCAGGCCTGGTATCCGGTACGAATCTCCCCGCTGACGTGTACAGGTACGAGTACAGCAGGGAAGGCGAGATTATCCGCTGTCCCTGGCACGGCTGGGAGTTTGACATCAAGACGGGAAAGTCGCTGTTCAGCGATCGTACCCGGGTGAAGTCTTATGAGGTTGAGGTCCGGGACGGACGAATCGGTATTGTCCTGAGGGGAGCAGAGCGCCCCTGAGCGGGTTGGGTTAAGGCGGAGTCAGGCACTGAGGTGCCGTGGCTCCGCTTTTTTTGCGTGGGGCGGTTCATGTCTGTCTGCAGAGGGATCGGAGTCGGCGGGCTGTAGACTGTAGACTGTAGACGTTCAGCGATAGGAGATCAATGGCAGAACAGGCTGTTAACCCCTGACACGGGCAGCTTCTAGCCGTGTCTGGCTTGTCCATTGTTCCATGTGGAACATACTGTCGACCCGAGTCGGATATTGCGGCCCGCCCGTCAGCCTGTCTGCTGAGTAGGCTTCTGCGAAGAGGAAAACGGCCGCAGAACAGCGAATAGCTTGAACAGGGAACTGGAGGAAGCTCGGAGTAATGGAGGGTGCACCATCTCATGTCTAATCGAATTTTACTTGTGGAGGACGATCAGGAAATTAGCGAGATGATCGTCGGATTTCTGGCGAAGGAAGGCTATACGGTTGAATGCGCCTATGACGGAGAGCAGGGAGTCAGGATGGTGCGGGCATCTGCCTACGATCTGATCGTGCTCGATCTGATGCTGCCCCGGCTAGGCGGGCTGGAGCTGCTGCGCATCATCCGCGACTGCAGCCTGGCGCCTGTACTGATCCTGTCGGCCAAGGATAGCGAGGTCGATAAGGCGCTGGGTCTCGGCCTCGGAGCGGATGACTATATGGCGAAGCCATTTTCGATGATCGAGCTGACTGCCCGCATTCAGGCGGGCATCCGCCGTGCTACGCGGTACGCGCAAGCCGCGTCTCACCAGAGCAGCCAGCCGGAAGCTGTGGCGAAGACGCTGGAATTCGGGGAACTGCGGCTCGAGCCGGATACATTCTCCGTGTTCAAGGACGGACGGGATCTGAAGCTGACGGCCAAGGAATTCCAGATTCTCAAGCTGTTTCTGACCCATCCGAAGAAGGTATTTACGAAGGCGAATCTGTACGAATCTATCTGGAACGAACCGTATATGGGCGATGAGAATGTCATCAACGTGCAGATGCGCAGGCTCCGCGAGAAGATCGAGGAGGACCCCTCCTCGCCATGCATCATCCAGACAGTCTGGGGCATCGGCTACAAGCTGGGCGGGGAACGCTGATGGCCGGGGCCGGCTTATGGACGCCCGTGCTGCTTGCTATCATCGGCTTGCTGGCAGCCGCTCTCGGCTGGCAGAGCTGGAAGAGCCGCTCTCAGCAGCGGGAGCTCGCCTCGATCATCCGGGAGCTGGATGCGATTGCCCGTACGGGAGGCAAGCAAAAGCTGCTGTATATGACCGGCCACCGCGGGCTGCAGGAGCTGCTGACGTCCTTGAACGGGCTGCTGGAGTTCAATAGGCAGGCTGCAGCCGGGCACGTGCGCACCGAGATGGCGATACGCCGTATGCTTTCCAATATCTCGCATGATCTGAAGACTCCGCTCACTGTAGTTCTGGGTTATATTGAAACAATCCGGCACGACCCGGCGATGCCTGCTGAGGAGCGGGAGCTGCTGCTGGGCAAGGTCCATCGCAAGGCATGGGACGTGCTGGAGCTGATGAATGCCTTCTTCGACTTGGCGAGGCTGGAATCGGGGGACCTGGAGCTTCCGCTTGACCGCGTGCGGATGAATGACGTGTGCAGCTCTACCATGTTGGGCTTCTATGATATCTTGACCGCTCAGGGCTTCCGGGTAGAGATCGACATCCCCGAGCGGCCCCTCTATGCGCAGGCCCACGAAGAAGCGATGACCCGCATCCTGAATAACCTGATCTCCAATGCGATCCGCTACGGCGCCGATGGCCGTATGGTTGGGCTTTCCCTGTATGCGGATGAGCATGATGTTTATGTGGAGGTACGGGACCAAGGGCAGGGCATCCCGGAATCGGAGCAGGAGCGCGTCTTCGACCGGATGTATACGCTGGAGGACTCCCGCAACAAGCTTATGCAGGGCAGCGGACTGGGCTTGACCATCACGAAGCGGCTTGTGGAACGGCTGGGCGGACAGATCGGCTTGACGAGCAAGCCCTATGAGCGGACGGTATTCACGGTCAAGCTGCCGAGAATGAAGTGACATCTCTTGCCTTGATCTCATGGAGGAGGGGGCGATGTAAGAAATTTGTAAGAGTTGAGTAAGAGAAATGACCTATTTCCTCCTTACTATAGAGGATAGAGAGGGAAGGAAGGGGATGGAAAACGATGACTGCTGTTGTGCAGACGAAGCGTTTAACCAAGGTGCTGAACGGCCGTGAAGTCGTATCGGGCGTACATATGAATGTCCGGCAGGGGGAGATCTATGGCTTCCTGGGTCCCAATGGAGCAGGGAAAACGACAGTCATGCGCATGCTGTTGAATCTGGTCAAGCCGACAGACGGCCGCATCGAGCTGTTCGGCGAGCCCTTGCAGGAGGAATCGGTGGAGGTGCTGAAGCGGATCGGCAGCATGATCGAATACCCGGTTTTTTACGAGAAGCTGACGGCTTACGAGAACTTGGAGCTGCACGGCCGGTATATGGGCTTCTATGATCCCAAGATGATTCGCGATGCACTGGATCTGGTGCAGCTTACGGGCTCGGAGCGCAAGCGGGTGAAGGATTTCTCACTGGGGATGAAGCAGCGCCTCGGACTGGCGAGGGCACTGGCAACGAAGCCTGAGCTGCTGATTCTCGATGAGCCAATCAACGGACTGGATCCTGCAGGGATTCGCGAGATGCGTATGTTGTTCAAGACGCTGAGCCGGGAATACGGCATGACGCTGCTGGTCAGCTCCCACATTCTCGGGGAAATCGAGCAAATCGCCGATACGGTCGGCGTCATCAGCGAAGGCAGGCTGGTGGATGAGGTCTCCATGGAGACGATTCGCCGGAGCCTGTCAGACTACATCGAGATCGTAACCCCGCACTTGCAGAGGGCGGCCTTTGTGCTGGAACACAGCTTGAACGTCACCAGCTTCAAAACAATGGGAGACCGCACGCTCCGTGTGTATGACTCTGAGCTGTCCCCGAGCGAATTATCCAAGGCGCTGATTCTGGAGGGTGTTGCGATCGAAGAAATTCATAAGAAGGCCAACACCCTGGAGAGCTATTTCTTCCAACAGATCCGAGGGGGTAGGGAGCATGCTTAATCTGATGAGGCTGGAGATGAGCAAGCACAGAATGGGCAGCTATGTCATCGGCGCGGTGATCGCCAATCTGGTGATTGCGCTGCTGGTCGTCCTGATCGGTGCGGTCGAGGGGGAACATGCTTACCGGGGCTGGGAGGATGCGTTCTCGGCGATCGATGCCTTCTCCAAATCCACCTTCATCGTCTTCGGAGGTGTGCTGCTCTCCCGGCTCGTGATTGACGAATACAGGAACAAAACGATCAGCCTGCTGTTTACGTACCCGGTCGGCCGCCGTAAGCTATTGACCGCCAAGCTGCTGCTGGTCGGACTATGGACGTTCTTCTCGATCCTGTTTACAGATTTGTGGGTGACCTGCATCTTCCTGGTGATGAATACGCAGCTGGATATGCTGGCGGACTCGCTGACTCAAGAACTGCTGACCGGGCAAATGATTCAATTTCTTTTACAGGCGGCTGGTGCGGCCGGTATGTCGCTAATTCCGCTATACTTCGGGATGAAGCGCAAATCGGCAGGCGCGACGATCGTATCGTCCGTGCTCATCGTGCTGGTCGTGTGCTCCAATTCGGGCGGCTTCTCGCTAAGCTCCATCATCGCCATCCCCTTGTCGCTGGCCGCCATCGGCGTCCTGATCGCGTATTTGTCCATACGGAATGTCTATCGGCAGGACATACTGGAATAGGCCAACGACCGAGGCTTCCAGGTTCATAGAAAGCTCCCTTCGATGCTGCACACTTGCTCGGCAGGCGAGGGGAGCTTTTTCGGGCGTTGCGTATAGTGGCGGGCCAGGGCTTCACCCTCAAGACCTTCAGGCTCCGCGCTGATCTTTCTCGGCAGGACATAGGCGTAACCTTGCCGCTGTGCTAAAATGAAGATATCGATGAAGCTGTGATTATAAGCGCACGAAAAGGAGACTTTCCGATGAAGCATCGCAGCCTTACGGGTCCTCTGGCAGGGATTTTGTTGCCGTATGGTGTATATGAGTGCTTTCGCCGCCTGCCGGAGCTGGATGCCAGCTTCGTGATGCCGCGGGGCCATTTCTATATCGTGAGCGCCGTTTCTTTCCTGGCGCTGATCGCCGCCATTCTGGTCGGCATTGCCGGCAACCGGCTGCGGAATATCAAGGTTAGCTTTCTCGCCTTGTCGTTCATCTCGATGGCCGAGATCTTTATCGTGCACGGTCTGGCTACGCCCGGCTTTATCATGCATGCCGAGCACTTGCCGGGCGTAGCCGCCCAGGTCAGTGTGCTGCTTACTTCGCTATGGCTTTGCTTATCTACGCTTTCCTCCGACCACCCGCTTATCGGCTTTCTATCCCGCTACCAGCGTCTGCTTGTGCCCGTATGGACGACGGCTTTGGCTGGTTTGGGACTTGCCGGCCTGATGCTTCCCCGCCTCGCCGACTTGATTCCGATGGAGAATCAAGGGGTGAAGGGTCTAATGGGCCTCCTAACTATCGCTCTCAACAGCTACGTCATCTACCGCTATTACCACGCTTACAGATATTCAAGATTTCCTCTGCAGATTGCGATCGTGTACAGCAGCGGCTGGCTCATCGTCTCCCAATATATTATGATCACGGGCGCGCAATGGCGCGTGAGCTGGTGGATCTATCACTTCCTGTTACTCGCTTCTATGCTTGTCATGCTGGTCGGCCTGTTGTCTCAATATAGTACCAATCGTTCGCTAGGCAGGACGGTCAGGGCGCTGTTCACGACCGATCCGATGGAGCGTATCACAGGTAGCCTCTCTCCCAGCGTCAGATCACTCATGGCCGCTACAGAACAAAAGGATACATACACGGCCGGGCATAACTTCCGGGTGACGGTATATGCGCTGCGCCTTGCGGAGGAGCTTCGTCTGCCTCCGGAAGAGCTTCGTGCGCTGGCACAGGGAACCATCGTTCACGATGTCGGCAAAATCCATGTGCCGGATGAAATTCTCAATAAGCCGGGGCGTCTCGACCCGGACGAGCGTCTCGTCATCGAGCGTCATCCCGTCAGCGGGTACGACATGTGCAGGGGGCTGGGCTTCATGAAGGAGGAGCTGGGAATTATCCGCTGGCATCATGAGAGATGGGACGGAACGGGATACCCCGACCGGCTGAAGGGGCAGCAAATTCCACAGATGGCCCGGATTGTTGCGGTCGCGGACGTGTACGATGCGTTGACCTCCAGGCGGGCCTACCGGCAGGCGATGTCGCATCAGGAGGCGATGGCCTTCCTTCTCGCGCAGCGGGGAGTTCACTTCGATCCTGTCTGTGTCGACGCCTGGGAGCAGCTGTGCAGCCGAGACGCTTCCATCGCAGATTATGCGATGAAGCTGAATGAAAGGCCATCTTCGGCCTCCGTATAACGAGGCGTCTAGCAGATCCGGAGACCGCTGGATGGGCTCTGCGGCGGCAGCAGGCCGACAATCCGGTCCCCGGAATTATCGGCCAATCGGACGGGCTGCTCGGGCGGCGCCGGATTTGGCCCGCGTTAAGGGGTCTTGAGGGAAGGGTTCTCTTCCTTCAACTGGCGGATACGCTTATTGATCGGCTCGATCACCGGCTCGGCCGGAGCCTGATCGGTCAGCTCGTACTTGCGCTTGAGGGCGGCGATGCGGCGAACGCTGGCGTTCAGCCTTTCTTCAGTCAGACGTCCTGCCGCCACCTCGCGCTTCAGAGCTTCCACGGCTTGGAGGGCCAGGTCGTATCCGTGCGCGATCATCACGATATCCGCACCGGCCTGAACCGCATTCACGGCGGCTTCCCCAATGCCCCGCTGATTGGCTATAGCACCCATCGTCAGGTCATCGGTGATGACGACGCCCTGGAAGCCCAGCTCCTCGCGCAGCAAGCCGGTCACGATTCGCGGAGACATGGAGGACGGATTATGCTCATCGAGCCCAGGCAGCAGCAGATGGGCGACCATGACGGCGTCCGCACCTCCGCTTATCGCTTGCCGGAACGGGATCAGCTCGAGCTGTCGCAGCTCGTCAAGCGACTTGCGTACGATCGGCAGCTCCACATGAGAGTCCGTTGCGGTATCCCCGTGACCGGGGAAATGCTTGACCACCGGCACGGTGTGCCGGGAAGCGATCCCTTCCATCGCCTGGACACCCAGATCGGCGACGACCTTGGCGTCTGGGCCGTAAGAGCGGGGTCCGATGACCGGATTGGATGGATTGTTGTTCACATCCAGCACCGGGGCGAAATCCATATTCATCCCAAGCACATGCAGCTCTTCGCCCAGCAGCTCGCCGATGGTCCGGGCCAGCTGAGGATTTTTGAGCGCCCCGATACGGGCATTGTCCGGAAGCGCTGCGAACTCCGCAGGCAATCGGCTCACGGCTCCGCCCTCCTGATCGACACTTATCCATAGCGGCAGCGGCTGCCCACTGTTGGCGGTCTTCAGCTCCCGCACCAGTTCGAAGGTCTGACTCAGACTGGCGATATTGCGCTTATATAAGATGACTCCGCCGATATGACGGTCCTTGATGAAGGAGGCGCCCTGCTTGTCCAGCTTCTGGCCATCCAGGCCGATCAGGACAAGCTGGCCGATCTTTTCGTCCACGGTCATCTTCTCCACGATGGACTGTACCGGGTCGGCAGGCGGCTGGGGAGCCGCAGGAGGGGAAGCAGGCGGGTTTAAGTCGCCGATCCCGCCTCCCAATGCGTCGGATTTGGGCGGAGAGGCAGTTCCCGTAGAGCCTGAGCAGCCGGCTGTCACCGCGATCAGGCCGACCAGCACCAGCGCCAATAACCGTCGGGACATTCCTGGGTAGCGCTGCGGAAGCTCTGGCCGCTTTGCTTGCTTGGCCAACGCCTGTCTGCCAGCGTCTGGCCGTGAACTCCGCGCTCGGGCGCCTTCGTTCCCGCGCTCTTTCTTTCCCCCGTGTATATCCGCTCCGGCTCCCGCCTCCGGGCAGGGAAGCGCCGGATAGGCTGGCACAACTCTATCGCCACGCCCGTATTCTGGCCTCATATCGCTCCTCCATGGCCGGTACTTCCCGTTTTCCCCCGTTATCTGCTGCATACTGACACCAGCCTTTCCGTTCCTTATTCTTGTTTTCTAGTATACCAATATATGTCTTGCTGCATCCTCTTGCAGATGGAAACGAACCTTCCCCCTGGCCCGCCCGGATTCCTGCTCGTCCTGGGGCTCTCTTTTCTGGTATGATAAAAAAGGAAAATTAGGGAAACGAATTTGAGCGAGAAGAAGGGGGAATCCCGCATGCGTATGGATCAAATAGGACCTTGGATTGAACGAATCCGTTCCAATATAGGGGAAGTCATCGTTGGCAAGGAGGCTGTCGTCGATTTGCTGCTGACGGCGCTGCTGGCCAACGGGCATGCCCTGCTTGAGGATGTGCCGGGCACGGGCAAGACGCTGCTGGCCAAGTCGCTGGCTCGTTCGCTCGACTGTACGTTTAAGCGCATTCAGTTCACGCCAGATCTGCTGCCTTCCGATCTGAGCGGTATTAATTTCTACAATCAACGTACGGGCCAGTTCGAATTCCGGCCCGGCCCGGTGTTTACCGGCGTCCTGTTAGCCGATGAGATTAACCGAGCCACGCCGCGTACGCAATCCAGTCTGCTGGAGTGCATGGAGGAGCGCCAGATTACGATCGATGGGGTGACTCATCTTCTGGAGCGGCCGTTTCTCGTCATCGCCACGCAGAATCCGGTAGATAATCAGGGGACATTCCCGCTGCCTGAGGCTCAACTGGACCGTTTTCTGCTGAGGATCGAGATGGGGTATCCGACCTTCGAAGAAGGTGTGGGCATCCTGCTGCGTTTCCGGCAGGAACAGCCGCTTGAGCGCCTGCATGCCGTGGTCGCATCGGCTGAAGTCGTACAGGCCCAGCAGCTCGCCGCGGCGGTCAGGATCGACGAGGAGCTTGTCGGCTATATCGTCCGACTGGCCGAAGCATCCCGTCAGCTTCCCGATGTGGCGCTGGGCGTCAGCCCGCGAGGCTCGCAAGCTCTGCTGAAGGCCTCCCAGGCCTATGCGCTCGTACGCGGGCGGGATTACGTGACGCCGGACGATATCAAGGCGATGGCCGTTCCTGTGCTGGCCCATCGGCTGCAGCTGCAAGGAGGTCTCCGGGCGCGCGGCGGCAGCGGCCAGAGCGCCGAGACGGTTCGCCGGCTGCTGGCTGCGGTGGAGGTACCGGCGGAGCAGCATGGCCAGGGGGAAGCTAGCGGACGTGCCGAATCCGGCTGGACCGCATCGGCGGGAAGAACAGCAGGGGGCCGCTAGGCCATGGGGATCCCTTCGCTGCTCTTCGGCACGGTGGTGGTGCTGACCCTACTGGCTCTGCTATACCGGGTGCGGGCGCTGAAGCATCTGGAGTATACGCGGCATTTCTCGAGGTCCATTGTCTATGCGGGGGACCGGATCGAGATGGTGGAGCGTATCGTCAACCGCAAGCTGCTGCCGCTGCCCTGGCTTCGGCTGGAATCCCTGATTGCACAGGGACTGGTCTTCGATTCGCAGACCAATCTGGATATCCGCAGTGGGGAGCTCTTTCAGAACCATATCAGCCTGTTCAGCCTGCGTCCTTACCGTCAGATCACCCGGCGCCATCAGGTGCTATGTGCCAAGCGCGGGCTATACCGGCTCGATTCGGCCACGATGACGACTGGCGATCCGCTGGGTCTGAACGTCGGCTCCATCCGTTTTGCACTGAAAGCGGAATTGCTCGTTTACCCGTGTCCGGCCGAGCTGGAAGAGCTGCCGCTTCCGGTGCGAAGCTGGCTCGGGGAGCTTCCCGTCCGCAGATGGGTTGCAGAGGATCCGTTTCTTACCTCCGGGGTGCGCGGCTACCGGCCGGGCGATCCGTTGTCGGCCGTCAATTGGAAGGCCACAGCCCGGACCGGTGAGCTGCAGGTGCACCGCAAGGACTATACCGCCGATCATCGGTTGATGATCGTGCTGAATCTGGATGTGTCGGAGGGCATGTGGAAGTCGGTCACCGACCCTGAGCGGATGGAGCTGGGGATCCGCTACGCTGCCTCCATAGCTGCCCATGCCGTACGTCATGGCATGGAGGTTGGGCTTATGTGCAACGGTAGGCTGCAAGGAGGCCCTGTCGCGCCGGTCCACCTGGCGCCGCGCGGAGGCGAGGCGCAGCTGACCGAGCTGCTGGAGCTGCTGGCGAAGCTGGAGCTCGAGACAGCCGATACGATCAACGGACTGCTGGAGCAAGAAGCGGGGCGCCTGGAGTCCGCTGCGGTGGAGGGAGTCGCGGATTATGTGCTCCTGACCTGCTACACCTCTGACCAACTGCTGGACAGGCTGGAGCGTCTGACCTGGCAAGGTGCCCGGATCGAGCAGCTGACGATCCCGGAAGTCCGAGAGGAGGAGTCGGCATGAGCAGCAAGCAACAAAGTCGCATTTCTGGTGGCAACGTTCTTCGATTATGGAGCTACGGGCTCATTGAAATGCTGCTGTTCCTGCCCGTCGGCCTGCTGGCGGCGACCTATGGATGGCCTCCTGCTGACCGTATGTGGCCCGATTCCTGGCTATGGCTGAGCGTGCTGCCGTTGCTGCTGCTGGTTGCCGCCTGGATCGCTGCCCGGTGTACGAGGCTATGGCAGCATCTATGGATAGCGCTGCTGATTGCTGTGCCAGCGGGCTTTCTGCTCGGCGGCACCGCCTATAGCCCGCTGATTCCTGTGCTCATCACAGCAGTTGCGCTGTATCTGGGGATGACGGCTGAAGGCAGAGCGGGAGCCTTTGCACTCTACGCCTCGGGGATGGGGGCATATGTCATAGCCGCCATAGCCTTCTCGTTCGTGCCGGAATTGTCGCCCTTGCTGCCTGTTCTGACGGCGGCTGGCTTGATCAGCTTGATCGTGGTCTTATTTTCTGCCAACGCCGTCTATATGCGAGCGGTCACGCTGTCCGGGAACCGTCCAGTGACGATAACGGCCTCCTTACGCCGTCATAACCGGCTGTATGTCACTGTGCTGCTTCTAGCGGTCATCGCCGTAGGAAGCTTGGGCGGAGCCGTATGGCAAGCGGTAAAGACGCTGCTAGTCTGGCTGCTGAGCGGCAGCGCACGAACTCGCCGTGAAGCCGCACCGCTGCCGCCATTGGAGACGCCTCCTCCACAGCTGCCACCGCTGGTGCATCAGGAGCCTGGCTGGCTAGCCAAGCTGTTTAACGTCTTGTTCTACGTAATTGGGACCGGTGTGGTACTGGTTCTTCTCGTAGTTGGGCTTATCTGGCTGTATCGCAAGGCACCTGATCTGTGGAAGGCCTCGATCGGCCGTCTGCTGGCTCTGCTCCGGCGCTCCCCGGATCGTCAGGGAACAACCGGATATGTGGATGAGGAGCAGGGCGTCTGGTCATGGGGTTCATTTAGCGGTCCGCTGGGGCGGTTATGGGGCGGGAGGCAGCGGCCGGGACGGAAGGAAGTCCGGTGGGAGGAGCTGCAGGATAGTGCCGAGCGCATCCGTTACTTGTACAGACGCTGGCTCCGCAAGAAGACGGAGCTGGGCTATATGCCCCGGCCGGAGCTGACTCCCCGGGAAACGGCTGCAGATATCGAGCGCTGGAGCAAGGAGCGCAAGGGTAAGAAGGGGGCAGGGGAAGCGGCATCCGGGCAGCCGGACCTGAATGAGACGCTGCTTGAGCTGTATGAGGACAGCCGATATGGAGGGAAGCGTCCGGGTGATGCCCGGGTAGAAGATTTGCGTCAGAAGCTGCGTTAAGCTGAAGCGGAAGCTGATAGGGACAAGGCGGACTAAGTCAGAGGCCGAGGACTGGCGGCGCTTATAGAGGCAAGCAGGTTTCTTCTTCACGGCTGGCGGAAGCTGTGTGGGAAGCGGCTCCGGTGAAACAAGGGCATAGGATGTGCATATGCTGTATGTCGAGCTTGTCTCCATCCTGGATATGCATGCAAAAAGGAGGATCTTCTACCTGCAGAAGATCCTCTTTTTCCAAGTTAAAGGCACAACTGATCCCCGGGCTGCAGCGAGCGCAATCCGGTAAAGCCCTCTGTCTCGAGCATCGCGCACAAGGCGTCTATCGCCTTTGTGCCGGTATGGACGGGCACGGTCACGCCCCCGCCGAAGGCCCGGAGCATCCGCCGTACGTCACCGGCTCCCTGATGCACCTTGTAGCGGAGCTTGACGGCCTCGATGCTTCCCGTTGGAGCATCGGCATCGCCGGGCGGCTGCATCAGCAGGCGCTGGCCGAAGCTCCCTTCCGCGAGATGGCCGGTCAGAATGACGCAGCCGTGGCCGGAGGCGGTTAACCTGCGGTAGTAAGCCTGTGCGCGTGGGGATTGCAGCATGCCGTCGCTCGTCAGATAAAGCCCCGCCCGGTCCGGTGCGAACGCCTGGCTGCGCTGGTCCTCGTTATCGATGACCGTGAGATGGGGATGCACCAGGCAGCGGAGAATCCGCTCCCTGGCCCCGTCCCATAGCCACTCCGGGGCATCCAGCATCTGAGCGAGCGCGTCCACGACCTCGCGTTCGGCATTCAGGGCGGTGTCCGGGAACTGTTCGCTCGCCCATACGAGCAAATCCTGCCCTCGTCCGAATGTTGGCACCGGAAGCAGTACGGAGCCGCCCCCGGTCAGCGTAAGCGAGATACGTTCAGCCAGCCTGTCCAGCTTGACGGCCTGCGCTTCCTCGTCGAGCCCATATGCGGCATCGATCAGGGATAGCTGGATCGGCGGCTGAACCCCATGCTCCTCTGGCAGCCGCTCCGGCCCGTCAGCTGCGAGCAGCAAGGACTCGGAGGTATAATCGCCGGAGAAGAAAACCCGCTCTCCGTCCAGCTCCAGCAGCAGCCAGACAGACCCCAGCAGGTGACCGCTGCGTCCCCAGCATACGCGGACGGAGGGAGCGGCGTCGATCCAGGTTCCCGGCGGTCCCGCATCCTCCAGATAGGCGAACTGGAGCGCAGCGATATGCTCCTCTTCGTAAGGCAGCTCAGCGCCTTGGCCTTTGACATAGCCAGACCAGGAGGAGAAATAAGCGCCGATCTGCTGTGCCGTGGCGCGGGTCGTCCATACCGGACCCCGGTAGCCGTGCTTGATCAGCAGCGGCAGCGCGACCGAGTGATCCTCATGGGCATGGGACAGAAAGACGGCGTCAAGCCTCGCAGCCTGCGCGGGGTCGATCAGCGGATATTCCCCGGAGCCCGTCTTCTTGACGCCGCAATCCAGCAGCACCCGGCAATCGTTATGAAGCAAGTAATAGCTGGAGCGGCCATGTTCCCCGGCCCCTCCCCAGATGTCGAGTTGCATTATGCATCATTCCACTTTCTGTTTGCTTAATCGGTTGATGCCCAGCAGCATCAGGGTAGTTAGCCCGACGGAGACGACGGCCATGGCCATCCCGAGCGACACCTTGCCTTGCTCGAACTGGGCGAAAATATAAGTAGCTGACGTCTCCATGGAGGGCGGCAGGATCATCAGCGAAGCGACCAGCTCGCGGATGGAGATCGTGAAGGTCATCATCCAGCCGGCGAGCATGCCCGGGACGATCAGCGGCAGTACGATCCGGAGGAAGATATAGGCCGGCTTGCCCCCGAATACCCGCCCTGCCTGGAAGAGTGAGTCATCGAGCTGCGAGAAGTTGGCTTTGACATACTGCACGGTATAGGGCAGGAAAAAAACCACATACGTCAGGACGACCATCCCATAGGTGTTGTACAGCGGAATTGGCATCCAGGGCGCATTCCACAGCAGAATCAAGCCGACCACGATTACAATGCCCGGGACGGTGTTGGGCAGCAGACTGAACAAATCCGTGATCCGCTGCGGCCACGTGCGGGATTGCTTGATCGTCAAAGCAAACCAGGTGCCCAGGATGACGGAAATGGTAGCCGCCACGAGGGACAGACTAAGACTGTTCAGCAGCGCCTGCATGCTCTTGGAGCCCCAGGTCAGAAGCTCGGCGTAGTGCTGAAGCGTGAGATTGTTCCAGGCGAGGCCGACCCCGCGCAGCTTCATCAGGGAAGCTGAGATGATGGAGAAGTAGGGCACCCCGATGGACAGCAGCAGCAGAGCCGCTACATAGCCCCAGACGATCAGCCCGGTCCAGGCGTTCAGCTGGTACTGCTTGGAACGGGTTCCCTTGCCTCCGACCAGACGGTAGGTATATCGCTGACTGATGACGGATTGTCCGTACCAGAGCAGCAGGCAGGTGCCTAGCAGCACGGAGGCGAGTGCCGTAGCCTTGCCGAAATCGATCGGCCAGCTCGAAATGTACTTATGAATCTCGGAAGTTAGCACATAGAACCCGATCCTGCGGCCAAAGGTAGCTGGCGTGCCGAACTCCGCAATTGTCTTGACGAAGACGAGCAGCGCACCCATCGCATAGCTCGATACGAGCAGGGGCAGGATGATCCGACGGAACCGGTACAAGAACCGGCCTCCATGCACGGCCGCTGCCTCCTCACGGCTGCCGCCGATCTGCAGCAGCGCGTTGCGGAGAATCAGGTACAGGAACGGAAACAGATGCAGGCTCATGATCGCGACCATGCCGAACAGGCTGAAGAACTTGGGCGTCCAGCTGGCGGCTGCGGGCAGCAGCTGCTCCAGGTAGCCGTTCTTTTGCATGAACAGCATCCATCCCATCGAGCCGATATAAGGCGGCGTCATGAATGGAACCAGCAGGACGATATCCAGCCAGCCATGGCGGCCCAGACTTGTCTTGGCGACCATCCAGGCTAGCGGTAGAGCAAGCAAGGTGGCCCCGGCCACAACGAGCAGTCCGAGCCAGATCGAATTCAGGAATACTTCGCCCAGCTTATTCTCGAGGATCGCCCGCAGCGGGGCAGATAAGTCCAAGGCGCCGTCCGGATAGACGCTGGTCATAAAGATGAAAAAAAGCGGGACGACCACGAGCATCGCCAGAAGCAGCAAGGCGAGGGTCATCCCTAACGTTTTGAACGACATCAAGCTTCTATAAGGCATTCAATCACCGTCTTAGACGTATTTATTTGAACAGCTGGGTGAATTTCTTCGTCACGTCGTTGCCGTTCGTGTCCATCCAGGCCCAGTCAATCTTCATCTGAGGGATTTGATCCACGCCAGCGCGATCCTTGGCCTTGATATCCTTGCGGCCGGGCAGCAGGTACGTATCGGCAACGAGCTTCTGTGCTTCATCGGACAGCAGGTAATCGATGAAGGCTTTGGCATTGTCTACATTGGCGCTGGACTTGAGAATAGCTGCTGGACGCGGGCTGATGACCGTACCGCTGGCCGGATAGACCATGTCGACAGGCTCACCCTTGGCCTTGGCTTGGTACGTCATGTAATCGACGCCTGCGGCGACGATGCTTTTCGCTCCGGTGATAACCGGGTCCAGCGCTTCCTGATTCGCTCCGGCGAGCGCCATGTCGTTCTGCTTGTATTGCTTGAGCAGATCCCAGCCGCTGTCGCCCTTGCCGCTCAAGTATCCCGTAATGAAGTCCAGGGCAGAGCCGGACAGAGCGGGATCCGGGATGTTCACTTTGCCTTTCCATTCCGGCTTCGTGAGGTCCGTCCATTCCTTCGGCGGTGACGTTACGAGCTTGGTATTGTAGACGATACCCAGCGCCGATGCGCTGTAGCCGAAGAAGTGGCCCTCCGGATCGGACCATTCCGGGATGAGCTTGTCCGCGCCTGCTGCGGCTTTATACTCCTGCGTTAAGCCGCTTTTCTTAAGGCCTTGGGCAGAAGGCAGGGAGGCGAGCACCACAACGTCGACGACCGGGTTGGCTTTTTCCGCTTCCATACGTGCAAGGATTTTGCCGGTTGTTCCCTGGAACATTTCGACCTTGACGCCGGTTTTGGCTTCGTAGC
This sequence comes from Paenibacillus filicis, assembly GCF_038070315.1. Taxonomy (NCBI): domain Bacteria; kingdom Bacillati; phylum Bacillota; class Bacilli; order Caryophanales; family Paenibacillaceae; genus Paenibacillus; species Paenibacillus filicis. The sequence goes on from NZ_JBBPCC010000008.1 coordinate 262,092, forward strand.
CTTTCTGAATGCCCTCGGCGAGCTCCTTCGGTCCTGCGCTGTAGACAACCAGCTTGCCGCTCAGCTTCTTCTCTTCCTTCTTGGTCTCCGTCTTGGCAGGCTGCTCAGCTTGAGGGGCTGCTGCCGGTGTGTTGTTCGCCGGCTTCGGCGCCGTTCCACAGCCCGCCGCACTGACTCCCAGCATGGCCGTCAGCAGCAGCGCGGCTCCGTTCTTCCAACTTTTCTTCATGATCATGGTTGTGATCCTCCTTGGATTTACTTGCGGATATGATGGATGTGCGAAGTAAGTACGTATACCGGAACATTCACGCCCGTGTGCAGCCGGGACTCATGATAGGCGGTCCAGGTGCCCAGCTCGCCCATATCCAGGCCGATCTCGTACCGGTCCCCTAGATAGCTGACGCTGCGGATGATGCCTTGGAAGCTTTCTGCGGATTCTCCTGCCGCTGGTTCCGTCCACCCGACATGCTCCGGGCGGACAAGCGTCTGGTCCGCTGCAATCCAGTTCGATCTGCCGATGAAGCGGGCGACGAACGGGTCTGACGGACGTTTGTAGATGTCCTCCGGTGAGCCTTGCTGCAGGATGCGTCCCGCCTGCATGACGACGATGTCATCGGACATCGACATGGCTTCAGTCTGGTCATGCGTCACATAGAGAGCCGTCAGCCCGGCGTCCTGTACCAGACTCATCAGCTCCAGCCGCATCTCGTCACGGAGCACCGCGTCCAGTGCGCTGAGCGGCTCGTCGAACAGCACAAGCGCTGGCTTCATGGCGACGGCCCGGGCAAAGGCGACCCGCTGCTGCTGCCCGCCGGACAACTGATGGGGGTAACGCTTGTCCATGCCCTGGAGGCGGACCCGCTCGATGGCTTCTCCGACCCGCTGCTTGAGCTCCTTCGTCTGTCCGGTCGCGCGCAGCCCGAAGGCGATATTCTCGTACACGGTCATATGAGGCCACAGCGCGAAGTCCTGGAATACCATACCGAACTGACGCTTATGCGGCGGACGGTCGATCCGTCTGGAGGCGGAGAAGAGTACGTCTTCTCCCAGGATAAGGTCGCCCTGATCGGGCTGCTCCAGCCCGGCAATCATCCGCAGCAGGGTCGTCTTGCCACAGCCGGACGGACCGAGCAGCGTCGTGAATCGTCCTTGCCTGATCATCAAATCGGTGGGGTGCAGCGCCTGTACCTGCCCGAACGATTTGGCCAACCCGCGAATTTCTACATTCATGCTTGAACCCTTCCTATTCGTTGTAACTAACTTTAGTGTAACGGGCAACATGCAGAAGAATGTTATCGTCACGTAAAGGTTGTGTTAAAGTTATCAATGGATACTATTCATATTCATAGATTTTATCTATACTCGTAGGGAGGCAAGGTGACCTGACGAGGAGGATGCTGCCCGGTGAACTTGAATTTGCTGAAGCTGCAGATGATTGAACTGTTGGAGAAGCACCAGAAGATCACGGCTGTCGCCGATGAGCTGGGCTTGAAGCAGCCGACGATTACCTTTCATATGAAGAATCTGGAGCAGGAGCTGGGGGTGCAGCTGTTTGAATCGCGTTCGGGGAAGACGCTGCTGACTGATGCCGGACGCTCGCTGCATCATTATGCGGTGAAGATTAATGCGCTGGCCCTGGAAGCCGAGCGGGTAGTCCGGGAATTCGACGAATTGGGTAGAGGGGTGCTCCGGGTCGGCGCTAGCTATGTGCCGGGCACCTACATGCTGCCCAGGGTGATGACGGAGTTCTCGCGGGTGTATCCGCGAATTTCGCTCCAGCTGGAGGTCAAGACTGCACCGGTGATCAAGCAGCTGCTGCTTGATCATGAGATCGACATCGGGGTGCTGTCCACGGAGCCGTTCCAGCTAGCGTCGCTGGTCAGCGAAGCGCTGTGCGAGGACGAACTGGTCGTCATCTTCTCGCCTCAACACCGGTTCGCCAGCCTTCCGGAGCTGGAGCCGTCGCATCTGGCAGAGACGCCGTTCTTGTTACACGGGCTAGCCTCCAGTACACGGCAGATGACGGACCGCTGGGCGCAGAGCCATGGCGTCCATCTGTATGCGCAGATGGAGTTGGACTCGCTCGAGGCGATCAAGCAAGTCGTGATGCTGGGAGACTGCGTGTCCTTCGTCTCTCGTCAGGCAGTGCGCAAGGAAGCCGAGCGTGGAGAACTGCAGTACCGGCCGATCCCGGCCAATACGTTCCGGCGCGATATCTGCTGTGCTTTCAATGCAGACAGAAAGCATTCGGCCGTGCTGGATCAGTTTATCGTGCATTTGCGGAAGGAAGCGTCGTCGCTGCATGAAGGCATCCGTACCGGCGAAGCAGGTTAGAAGCGGGAGGCGGGCGCCGCTGGTTGCTGGTTGAAAGATACACTCGCAAGTCAGCACGTAAGCAGGTGAGCGACAGAGGAATATATGCAAGCCAAATCCGCGTCCGGAGCAGATCCAGACGCGGATTTTGTATGTGAACGGGAAGACAGCCAGTGTGCTTCAACGATGCAGCGGTTTATTGGCAATCCGCTCTCGTCCGGTTCAAACAAGAAGAGAGCGTGGGTTTGTTACTCTACCGGAGCGGAATTCTTCAACAGCTCGCGAAGCGGAGCCTCCAGCTCCTCGGGTTTATCGGCCGGGGCGAAGCGCTTGACGACATTCCCATCACGGTCGACCAGGAACTTGGTGAAGTTCCACTTGATCGACTTCGAACCAAGCAGACCGGGTGCTTCCTTGCTGAGCTGCTGAAACAGCGGATGGGCAGTCGGTCCGTTCACATCAACCTTGGCGAACATCGGGAAGGTGACTCCGTGATTGATCGAGCAGAATTCGGCGATCGCCGTCTCTTCTTCCAGCTCCTGATTCATGAACTGAGCGCTCGGGAAGCCGAGCACGTTGAAGCCCTGATCGCGATAAGTATCGTAAAGCTTCTGCAGGCCGGTGAATTGAGGCGCGTAGCCGCACTTGCTGGCTGTATTGACGATTAGCAGCACGTCGCCTTTATAAGCGTCCAGGGTTTGAGTTTCTCCGCGGATGGTGCGAACCTCATGGTTGTATAGGTTATTGTTGGACATCGGAATGTCTCCTCTCAAAATTGCTTTGATCTAATTGGTTTCTATAAATTAAATTGTATACAATTTAAAATCGAAAGTCAAGCCAGCTGTTTTCTGGAGATTGGAAGTTCAAAGCCGGTTAGCCTGTAGGCGTTCCCCTTTCAATAAAAGCGTAGGAATACAACCCACAAACCCGCGAAAGTCTTGGCTGACCAAGGTTTTGGCGGGTTTTTTAGGTGTATTGCAGATTCCGCCGGCTTAAAAAGAAGCGGTAGTGAGGCAGTCACATTCCCTGTGCTGCAGGGTGCCGCTCCGGGCGTCAAGCCGAACCGAACATCTTCTCTCCGCGCGGTTGATCCCCTTGGTCATCAGGCTCCAGCGTGATTCCGATCCGGTCGAACGGCAGCGCATCCGACTCCAGCGGCATCGTCAGCACGCCGACGCCTATGCCTTCTGCTGCTACGCGGAAGGTCCCTGCGCTCGACCGCACGCCGTCCTTGACCAGCCATACCTGATAGGCCTGATCGCCCTTCGTGGCGGCCGCCCCGTACACATACACGACAAACTGCTTGCTCCGCCCGTTGTCGACGATGCAGGCGATGCCGTAGGCCTTCGCAGGGGCGCGCGACTCAGCCTGGAGCGGGACCGCCAGCTTGACCTGCGCAGCGGATACAGGCAGTGCGGCGACCTGCGGAGGGGCGCTCGTGCGCTCACGGTACAGCCAGAAGTTCCAGGCTGATCCGCCCAGGAACACGGCCAGCAGAGCGGCGGCTGGGATGATGCGCCGCCAGCGCGGCTTCGCTGCTTCACGGCGGCTGGCGCGAGTCGCTGGCTGGGCTGCTCTCGCGGCGGGTTCGGCGTCCAAGGCCGCCTTTATGACCTGCTGCTTTAAATCCGCAGGAGGCCCAATGGATTCCATATCAGCGTACAGCCCCTCCCATACAAGCTGCAGATCATCCATCTCGGCTTGGCAGGCTTCGCAGCCCGGCAGATGACGCTCGAAGGCCAGACGTTCTTCCTCCGTGCATGCGCCGGATAGCACATCCAAGGCCAGATCGCATATCGATGCCGGTTTCTCATTCAAGGTCATCCCTCTCCTTCCGCAAGCAGATGTCTGCGCAATATTTTCAAGGCTTGATGCAGCCTGTTCTTCACGGTGCCTAGCGGCTCCCGGTAATGCTCGGACAGCTCTCTTAGACTGTAGCCCTGCCAATAAAAATGCTCCAGCAGCTCAATCTGCTGCTTGGACAGGAAGCGGTAGGCGCTGCGGATCTGCGTCTGAAGGGACTCCCGCTCGGCGTGAGCCTCGGGGGAAACGGCCTGATCGGGGATGCTCTCCAGCTCCTCAGGCAGCACATCGATGAGCCCGCCGGTACGTCTGCGCTGCTGGCGCAGCCAGTCGGTGGTCAGGTTGCGGGTGATCGTAATCAGCCAGCTGGTGAACCGCCCTTTGGCCGGGTCGTACCCGGAGTCCGTCGTCCATAGACGCACGTAGACGGACTGGACGATCTCCCTCGCGGCCTGCTCGTCCCGCAGCGCCTTGCAGGCGAAGGAGTACACGAGTGCCGCGTAACGATCATACAGGATAGACAACGCTTCCTGTTCCTTCTGCTTCACGAGCAGCATTAATTCGTAGTCGGAAAGATGGTGCATACGGATGAGGCCTCCCGGGTCGGCTCGGACCAATACTCCAACCTGATCTTACTCCAATCGTGGTCTGACGAAAAGCAAAAACAAAGGCAAAAGCAGGGAAACCGGCGTACGGTTCCCCTGCTGATGCGGGCCATGCGGTCATGCTATCTACGGGCTCGGACCACGATGGTGGCCTTCATGCCCGGATGCGGCTTGCAGTAATAGCCGAATTCCCCCGGCTTGTCAAAGGTAATCGTCTTGGCCTCGTCCTGGGCGAGCAGCTCGGTGTCGAAGGACTTGTCATCCGCAGTAGCCGAATGCTTGACGGCATCCTTGTTGACGAACTTAACCGTATCTCCGGCCCGAATCTCCAGCTTGCTTGGAGAGAAGCTGAAATCCTTGATCTCGACCACATGCTCCTGGCTCGCGGGCTTCTCGGCTGCAGGCGGACTGGCCTGTCCTGCTGGATTGATACCTCCAGCCTCAGCCGGAGCGGCAGAAGCAGGAGTCGGAGTCGGCTTAGGCGGCTTGGAGTGATCGGCGTCAGGCTCTGCCGACGGGCTTGCGGCTTGGCTTGGGCCGGCGGTGGCTGAGGCCGAGCTGCCGGAGTCCGGGGCCGGTGGGCTGGGCTTCGCTGACGGTGCGGGCGCCACCGGACTGCTCGGTGAGCTTGCCGGCGGCTGCCCGGCGCTGTCCTTCTGGCCCGCCGGAGCCTCCGTCGCGGAGGCCGGTGTTTGCGGGGTTCCGGCCGGAGCGGAGCCGGAGCCTCCGGCTGCGGGAGCACCTGCCTGCCCGCCGCTTGTCTGCGCGGCTTGTGCCCCCGGTGGAGCTTGCTCGGCGCCATGGGAGCTGCCCGCTGACGCGGTCGCTCCGTGCTCCGAGGCGCTGGCCGGAGCCTGCGTTCCGCCATGCTCCGCCGCGGTCTGCCCGCCGCTTGCCGCAGACCCGCAGGCGGAGAGGAGCAGCATGCCGAGCACCACGCTGATGTAAGGAAGATGCTTCATGATGGCTTCACCTTCATTTGACTATAAGTTGGCCGGTCATGAAGCTTTTATGCGGCTCGCAGAAATAATCGTAGGTGCCTGGCTTGTCGAGCGTAATGGTGTACGACTCGCCCTTGGCGAGCAGCGGAATTGAGAAGCTGCCGTTGACGGCCACCGCATTATGCTTCATGTCGTCATAATTGGTGAAGACGATCTTGGAGCCGGCTTCGACCGTCAGTGGACCGGAGCCGAAGGAGAAGTCCTTGATGTCGATGTTGTAGGTCTTGGCTGCCGCAGGCTGCTCCGCCGGTTGCTGGGCGGGCTGCTGTGCAGCTCCTCCGGCAGGTGCGCCGGTAAATTTGGCAGGGTCAACGACAAACCAGACGTTTTGCACATTTTGCCCCGTCGTGTCGCCATGTTTGGCATCCTTGACGAAATAATAAAGCGGATAGCCCTTGAAGGCTGCCTGCTGGCTGCCGTCTGAACGGGTTACCGTACCGAAGTCCCCGGTGTTCAACGTCGAAGGCACGCTGTCGGCAGCTGCTCCAAAAGCCGGCCAGTTGGCGAGGCACATGCCTTCGCAGACGCTCGTCTGCGGCTTATCCTTCGCGAAGTAGTACAGCGTGCGGCCATGATCATCGGTCAGATAAGGCCCCAGCTCCTTGCTCGAGCCGAGCATGACACGGTAATCCGGTTTGGCAACGAACCAGACGCTGTTGACTCCCTCGCCGAGCGTATCGCCGGCTTTGGCGTCCTTGACGAACGTATAGAGCGGCCAGCCTTTATACGACCACTGCTTCGAGCCGTCCGCATGCGTGACGAGTGCAAAGTCCGATGCGTTCAGCCCCGCCGGAATCTGCAGTTGATCCGCGTTCAGCAGCGGCCAGTTGGTGCGGCATGGTCCTTGGCAGGCGTCGAGATTCTGCGCGTCATTGGAGAAGAAATACAGCGTGCGGCCTTTGCCGTCCACCAGCAGCTTGCCCAGCTTGGCGTCGGTCCGCAGAGCGATCCGTTCGCCTGCCGGCAGCTTGGCGGCTGCGGGGATCACGCCGCTCTTCTGCAGCATATCGAACAGTATGTGGCCTTCCGGCATGGATGCGGACAGCGACTCGATCAGCGCCGTAGACACATGAGCATTGGTCAGCGCGGATACGCCGGCGATCTGGCTCAGTCCTTTGCCGGATGCGAATGCTTCCGTATCTTTGTAAGTGAAGTCCTTGTCGGATTTGTAGCCCAGCACCTCGAGCAGCACTTTGTACAGCTGCTGAGAGCTTACGGGCGCCAGCGGATTGAAGCGGTTGCCGTCTTCGCCGTTCCAGCCGTATTGCGGGTGGCTCCGCAGGAACGCGAGAATCGCCTGGTTGCTCTCCCCTACCTGAGAGGCATCGGTGAAATTATCCTTGCCGGTATAAGCGAGGGCTTCGTCGAGCTTGCCCTGCAGGCGAAGCGAAATAATAGCGGCTTGAATGCGCAGCGTGCCTTTGGCCAAATAATCGGCGTTGACGCCATTGCCGTCGCCTTGAAGCAGGCCGAGCTCGGCCGCCGTCTGGGCATCGGTCTTGACGCCGGCTGCACCGGATGAGTCGGCTCCTGCCTGATCGGCAGCCGCAGCGAATCCCGGTACGAGCAGCGTCGCGCCCAGCGAGAGCGTGAGCAGTAACTTTCCAAACCTTTTCATCCTGAACAACCTCCTACGAAAATGTGCTGTCACTAGAAGGTAACGCCGGGGAAGGACAAGCGGTTCGACGGAGGCGAAAATATTTTTTTGAGCTGCGGCGATTGGCTGATCGGGGTGAGGTATAAAGTAGTCCGGGAGAGAGATTCTAAGTTAGACAGATAGCCTGCAAGCCATGCGCTGGGCTGGAACTCATTTGCCCATAGAAAGGATGTATCGCATTGAAATCTACATTCATCGCACATCTGCTGACGTTAAGCTTGGCGGCAGCAGTTCTGACCAGCCATGCTGCCTATGCCGCTGAGCAGGGGAATAGCGGGACCATGACTGCCCCGGAGCAGAGATATCGGCTGCCTGCCCCTCTGCCCGTAGGCGATGGGGACTCGCCAAATCTGGCGGGTACCGGTAAGAGCCGCGTCTTCGCGGCGCCGGTACAACCTCAAGAGCATGTGCTCGCTACAGGTGTCATCACCGCCATTCGCGAGTCCGAGGGCTATCAGGCCATCCAAATCCAGGGTGTCAATACGGAGGGGATCGTGCTGAACATCGGCAAAGATACGATCATTCAGTTAAAGGATGGCACCAGGCTGAGCTTTCGGGATCTCCACATCGGGCTAACGGTAGAAGCCGAGCATTCGCAGGTATCGACGCTCAGTCTGCCGCCGCAAACAGCAGCTTACAAGATTACGGTGCTGGACAAGGACGGGCCGCAGGAGCTGCTGGGCACCGCTGGAGGGATCACGGAAGTGAAGACGGCGAACCATGGAGTGAGCCTGAGGGTCAAAGGCGAGGGACTAAACGCCAAGTCGCCGGCGGAGGTCATCCTGCGGGTGACGGATGCGACCTTGCTCCTGAATAAAGAAGCGGAGCCTGTGAAGGCCGATACGCTGGTCAAGGGAGCTCGGATCATTGCCTTTTACCCGCCGCTGCTAACTAAGAGTATGCCTCCGATCGGCACAGCCTGGAAGATCGTCGTGGAGCCCGCCACCGAGTAGGCGGAGAGGCTGCAGCCCGAGCTATCATGCTTGGAGGACGGCTTACCGTAAAAGCGAGCAAAAGAAGCATGGATCGGGATGACGGTCCGTGCTTTTTTTGCTGTTTCAAGCTCAACTCAAGCGCTCGCAGGAAGGGCTCGGGCCTATGGTATACTGTAAACATGAGGAAAAGTAAGGGGAGGGTGGTCTGCATGCCCGACTGGTCGTACCAGACTTTGTTTCGCCCGCTTTTGTTCCGGTTGTCCTCCAGACTCGCGCGCGAGCTAACCTTCCAGGCGATAGGCGGGCTCAGCCGCCTGCCGGGCGGCCGGCTGGTGATTCGCACACTCGGTCACATGGAGCCCTCGCCGATTCTGGCAAGCCGCGCGGGCTCACTGGAGCTGTACACACCGGTTGGGCTATCGGGCTCGCTCGATCCCGAAGGGAAGGCTCATGCGGCGATGGCGCAGTTCGGCTTCGGATTTATCATGACGGGCCCGATTACGCCGGAGCCGCTGTCCAGCAGCGCGCCGATTCTGAGGGAGACGGATCGTGAGAGCCTTATCTACCCGTCGTATACGGAGAACATCGGGTTGAAGGAGGCCGAGCGGCTGTTCGAGCATCCGCGTCACCGGCTGCCTCAGCTGGCCCGTCTGATGCCGATGCCGGGCGTAACGGGTGACGAAGCGCTGCAGCAGCTGGCGCATATGCTGGAGAGGCTTGGGCAAGCCGGAGCGGCTGGCTTTTGCTTGGATGTGCTGCGCAGCGACGGGAATATGGAGGAACAGCTGGACCTCATCCGGCGCTTCCCGGATCTGGTTCGGCGGTTGCAGGCCCAGGGGCGGCTCGGGGGACAAGTTCAGCCGCCCGAGGGGAGCGCAGGGGCTAAGGAGTTCAGCGCTGTATCCCTGACTCGCGGCGGAGAACTCAGGGAAGGGGAGACGGCTTCGGGCTCCTGTCGGGAGGTCTTGGCGGCCGGGCTGCCGCCGCTGTTCCTGTACGTCCCGCCGGATGCACCCGACCCGTTGGTCTCGGAGCTGCTGGCCCAGGTGCAGGCCGGAGGATGGACCGGCCTGACCGTAGGTGAAGGGCTGCCCGAGGGGGAGGGGGTCCGGATCGGCTGTGAAGCCAAGATCCCCGGACTGGCCCTGCTCCGCCGTCTCCGCGCGGAAGCTCCAGCGGAGCTGACGCTGCAGGCGGCCTGCGGCGTGCATGAGCCGCAGGATGCGCTCGATCTGATCGCGGCGGGTGCAGATCAGGTGCTGCTGCATAGCGGCATGGTCTACGCCGGGCCGGGTCTGCCCAAGCGTGTGAATGAGGCCATCGCCTATGAACGGCTGCGGCTGCAGCCCGAGCCTGCGCCGATGCCGTTCTGGCGCAACTGGGGCTGGATGTGGCTGCTCGGCCTAGGCATGATCATCGGGGGCGTACTGGCTTGGTTCGTGGCGATCACGACCGTTCTGCTGCCGTATGACGAGGCCTTTCTGGGGCTGGACCGCGACGCGCTGCACCGGGTGAACGGGAACTTGCTGCATTTTATGTCGCATGACCGGGTCACGCTGGCAGGGACGATGGTGTCTATCGGCATTTTGTATACGCAGCTGGCCCGGTATGGCTTGCAGGAAGGCCAGCATTGGAGCCGGACTGCGCTCGGACTGTCGGCAGGTGTCGGATTTTCAAGCTTCTTCCTGTATCTCGGCACCGGCTATTTCGACCCGCTTCACGCCCTGGCGGCTGCGGCGCTATTCCCGATGTTCCTGCTCTCGATGCGCGGGATACAGGATAGGCCTTACCGCAGGCCGGTGCATCTGTACAATGACCGGATCTGGCGGCTGGCGATGTGGGGGCAGCTCTGCTTCGTGGTACTGGGCTTCGCTCTGGCCATCGGCGGGTTGACGATAGCCGGCGTTGGGGTCACCGGCGTATTCGTTCCGCAGGATCTCGTGTTCATGCAGACGACCTTTGCGGAGCTGGATGCGGTGAATCCGCGGCTTATCCCCCTAATAGCCCATGACCGTGCCGGCTTCGGCGGAGCGCTGCTCTCCAATGCGCTAGCTCTCGTGGTCATTTCTCTATGGGGGCTGCAGCGGGGAGAGCGCTGGCAGTGGAAAACGCTGCTATTCGGCGGAGCCCCGGGCTTTGCGGCTGGATTGGGCATTCACATGGGGATCGGCTATATGGACTTCTGGCACTTGCTCCCGGCCCTGTTCGCGCTAGCTCTGTATATCGCCGGCTTGATTCTACTCTATCCTTACCTCATGGGAGGCCGGGCGGCTAGCACAGAGTCCGGCGCGTTCCGGACAGACGGCCTGAATATGTGAAACAGGGCGCACTCTGCTGATTCATGCTCAGCGGGGTGCGCCCTTATGTGGCTTGCTAGTGAATGATCTTGCTTTCCTTGGCTTTGTTGACGAGCTTGGCCGAGGAGGCATTGATCCATGTTTTCAGCGCGAGTCCGATGACAAGCGCGATACCGGCGTAGATGAGCAGCATGAGGATATCGTAGCCTACGGCATCCCAGAGAATACCCCCGACAGCTTCGCGCATCAGGCCGATGGCATACGTGAACGGCAGATAAGGGTGGATCGCCTGGAAGAACGGCGGCGTCAGCTGAACGGGGAATGTACCGCCCGAGCCCGCAAGCTGCAGCACGAGCAGCACGATCGCCATCGCTTTGCCCACATTGCCGAAGACTGATACCAGCGTGTACACGATCAGCATGAACACCGCGCTCAGCAGCATACCGAAGGCGACAAACCAGCCTGGAGACGCCGCATAGGTCCCGAGCACATACAGGTCGCCCAAAGTCACGAACAAGGACTGAACGAGTGCGATGGTGAGGAAGGTCAAGTACCGGCCGATATACACCTGATAGCTCTTATAAGCAATACCTGCCTCGTGAACCTCTACCGTCAGCAGGGAGACGAGCAGCAGGGCACCGACCCAGAGCGACAGCGTCGTAAAGAACGGCGACATCGCCGATCCGTAATTCGGAATCGGGAAGAGGCGGTTCTCCTTTAGAACGACAGGCTCCGCGAAAAACTCGCTCTCCTTCTGGGCGTCAAGCTTGAGCAGACGCAAAATGTCCGTGATACTGCCCTGGTTCTCGAAGGACCTTACCCGCTCGGCCAGCTCCTTCACCTTGGCTTCGACGCCAGGCAGAGCTTCCTTCACCGCTGCTAGCTCCTTCTGCCCGGCAGCCAGGCCTTTGCTTGCGTCACTGACGATTTTGCTGATATCGGGAATACTGCCGCTGGCGTCTACTAGTGCAGCATGGGCCTTGCCTAGCTTTTCCTTGGCCACCTTTGCGCCTTCTGCGATGCCTGGCACGATCTCCGTATCGAAGCGGCCCAGGATGTCTTCGAGTCCGTCAGCCACGTCCTGAGACACCTTGCCCAGATCGGCGACCAGCATATCCGCGGGCTTCTCTCCCTTGGCGATGGCCGTGGATATGCGCTCTACGATCGTCGTCTGGAGCTGCAGGCTGCGCTGCAATTGCTGCAGCTTGCCTGCGGCGAGTGCGGAGCCCTTGCCTCCGGTAAGGCTGTTCAGCCGCTCGAACAGCGTGATCAGCCGCGAGTTCACCTCGCTGGCAACCGCGAGCCGGCGGCTGACGCGATCCAGCTCCGCCTGCAGCAGGGCCGGGTCGATCTTGGCATCCTGCAGCACGCCGGTCAGCTGTTTGGCGCTTGTGGCTGCCTGCTGCAGCAGGAAGAGGTCCTGCTTGATGCCGGGAGCCAGTGTATCCAGCGCTTCGCCGCTGCGGTCGATCCACGACCCGACCTGCTCGGTTACGGCTTGTCCTGTCTCGGCGAGCTTGGCGACCTCCGGTACATAAGATTCGGCCTTGGCCGCGATGGCTGACGCTTTGTCCAGATCGCTCATGCCGGTGTCGACGAGCTTGTTCAGCTCAGGGAACATGTCTTCCAGGCGGAACAGTACGGTCTTGGCGGCGGCTATGGCCGGCAGCTCCTGCTCGAGCTCGGTGCCGACCTCATTCATGACTTGGAAAATGGCTCCGTTGGCGGTTTTGATAAACTGCTTGGTCACCTCTTCCTGGATGCCGGTGGCGCCTTTGGACGTGATCTTCGGCGAGATGGCATTCGATTTCTCGTTAACGTTATACAGGATCTCAGCCTTCTGCGGCGTAGCCGTCAGCACGGAGGCGATATGCTCGGAGAACTCCGGCGGAATCGTCAGGCTGGCGAAGTACGTCCCGTGCAGCACGCCCCTGTCGGCCTCAGCGGCATCCACGAACGTCCATCCGATCCGCTTGTCATCCTTGAGCGAGGCGACAATCTCATCGCCCAGCTTGAGCTCACGTCCCCGCGCCGTAGCTCCGCTGTCTTCGTTGACGACGGCAATCGCCAGCGATCCGGTATTGGAATACGGGTCCCAGGAGGCCAGAATATTGAACCAGGCGTATAACGAGGGCAGGAACGCGAGACCTAGGATGATGATGGTGGCCGCCCAGTTGCGCCCGATCCGGCTCATGTCATTCAGATAAATGGCAAGCAAACGCTTCATTGGTAATCCCCTTGTTTTTCATCATAGTATTCGACAATTGTGCTTAAACATTCCGTTCGGGTCTGAAGCATTCTTCAACGCAAGAGACCCTTTAATCCGGAGGACTAAAGGGTCATTATAGCGGATGAATGAACAAATTGTCGATGGCCGGGGTTCAGCTACATTCGGCAAATTTCCTTGGGGCAGCTCTCGCACCGGCATACGCCCCGCAGATAAGGCAAGTTCAATATCGTGATGGTGCCTCCGTCCATGGAGATGACGCCGTCTTTCTTCATGTCGTTCAGCATGCGGTTGACGCTTTCCCGGGTAGCCCCGATCATATCCGCCATCTCTGAGTTGTTCATGCGAATATCCAGCCGGATGGCCCCGTTCTGGTCGACTCCGCAGGAATTGCTGAGCCGGATGAGCAGGGAGCATAGCGCTCCGGGCTTGCCGAACATCATCAGATCCCGCATCTTGGTCTGGGTGATGCGGTGGACGAGGCCCATCCAGCGCATGAATTCAATCGCCAGATCGCCATGCTGCCACAGCAGCACCTCCAGGTCCTTGCGCTGAATGATCCCGATCTCGCCATCCTCCGTCATCTCTGCGCTGCAGGCATGCACCGAGTTCTGGAAGGGATCGAGCTGTCCGAACAGATCCCCGGCCTGATGCAGGGACAGGGTGAAGGTCCGGCCGTCATCCGAGCTCTTGGTCACCTTCACGCGGCCTTTCGCCAGAAAGTAAAGCCGGTCGGCTGTGTCGCCTTCCCAGTACAGCATGCTGCCCGCCTCGACAGGCTTCTTATACATAATGCCGGTCAGCCGTTCAAAATTCTCCGGCGAGAATACCGAGTAGACGCCGAGAATGCCGCTTTTGTCCGGTCCATGAACGGCTTGCTGACCCAGGCTGCCCTGAATGCCTTCCTTTTTCCATTTCGTCCCGTTCGCCATGCCGGTTCCTGTCGTCATCCCGATCATCTCCCATGTTTTTCTTGTTGTCTTCATCATACCCTTTTCTACGCTGTCCGGTTATCGGGGGAAGACCTGATCTTTTCCGGGAAATCCCCTGAAGCTCGTGTGACAATTCTCACACCTGCGATCAGGGTAGGAGGCGGTGAGCCGCGGAATACGCGGGTTGGCGGTCGGTGTTTTTAGCAGGTCGATTTCAGGGTTTTCCCTGACTTACAATCGGAGGCGCAGGCGTTACAATAGAAAGACAACGAACAGGGTGAGCCGGGAACGGAAGAGGGGGATCAGTCATGAAGGGGGAGGACAGAACGGGACAGGAGCCGGAAGAAGCAGAGCGGTATCGTCTCGAGGCCGGGATAGCCGCTCCGCAGGAGATGCTCTTGACGCCGCCTGCGGGAATTGCGCTGCCGCCCGGCGTACAGGAGGAGCTGCAGCGGCTGCAGGAGCTGACCTTCAGCGATATGGCGGCACTGGCCTGGATATCGGACGGGTCCGGGGAGCAGGGCACAGGGCCTTATGTGTGGGCCAGCCTGCTCGGCAGCCGGAGTGAGCGCGTCCAGCGCATGAGCTTCCGCCGGGGGAGCCCCGGCTTGGCCGGTACGGCGCTGCGGCTGGGCCGTTATGTGACGGCAGAGCCGCAGGGGATACGGGACTTCGCCCGCGAATGCCCGGTGATGCTGGCCGAGAAGCTGCAGACGGCGCTGGCGCTGCCGGTGAACGGCAAGGAGACGGCTGCAGGCGTGCTGCTGCTGGGGAGCCGTTCTGGACGACTGTACGGGCCCGAGGAAATCCGGCATGCGCAGTCCGGAGCGCAGCGAATATTCTAGAATGAATCTTCAAAATCGTGTCAAGCGATTGAGGGGATTCATTTTTTGCTATATGATGGAAGAAATAAATCTGAACATCAGGCCTTACCGGCCGAGAAGGAGGTTGAATCCGCAGGTGATTACGATCATCGTGGTCGATGACCATGCGGTTGTCCGATCGGGACTCACGATGCTGCTGAGCGACAAGCCCGATCTCCAGGTTATCGGCGAAGCCTCGGAGGGCGATGAGGGCATCCAGGCCGCACTAGCGCTGAAGCCGGATGTGGTGCTGATGGATTTCAGCATGCCGCATGGCAAGGATGGACTGACGGCGACGGTGGAGCTGAAGAAGCTGCTGCCGGATACGTCCGTGCTGATCTTGACGATGCATGACGACGACGAGTATTTGTTCCGGGCCATCCAGGCCGGGGCTTCCGGTTATATTCTGAAGAGCGCCCCTCATGAGGAGCTGCTGGCGGCGATCCGTTCAGTGGCCGCAGGTGATGCCTACCTATACCCGACCGCTACCAAGCGGCTGATGAGCGAATATCTGGATAAGCTGAAAAATCCCGAGAATAAGGGGACCTACGATTCGCTGTCCGAGCGCGAGAAGGAAGTTCTGGCACTGGTAGCCAAGGGCTATGCCAATAAGGAAATCGCCGAGCTGCTGGTCATCAGCGTGAAGACTGTGGAGACGCATAAAAGCAATGTGATGGAGAAGCTGGGACTGAAATCCCGTCCGGAGCTCGTCAAATTTGCGATGAAAAAGGGGCTGTTGAATTTTGAATAGCGCGAGTCACGCTTCGCAGGGCGGGGACCAGCCCCAATTGATCGGGCAGAACGTGTCACTGCTGCTTGCCCAGCTCGATGAGCATATCGGCGACGAGCAGGTGCGCGCACGGTTGAAGGATTCGCTGAAGCAGCTTTCTGACCTGAAGTTTGCTCTGGATGAATCCTCGATCGTCGCGCTGACGGACCGCCGCGGTACCATTCAATACATCAACGACAAGTTCTGCGAAATCTCGCAATATTCTCGTGACGAGCTGATCGGTCAGGATCATCGGATCATCAATTCCGGATATCATGATCCGGCCTTCATGCGGGGGCTGTGGCAGACGATCTCCTCCGGCCGGGTGTGGCGGGGTGAAATCCGCAACCGGGCCAAGGACGGCAGCTTCTACTGGGTACATACGACAATCGTTCCTTTCCTCGATGAAGAGGGCCATCCCTATCAGTATCTCGCTATCCGCAGCGAGGTGACGGAGCTGAAGCGGGTCCAGGAGGAGCTGCAGGTGATGATGACCCGGGTCATGCAGATTCAGGAGGAGGAGCGGCGCAGGTTCTCCCGGGAGCTGCATGACGGCATCGGGCAAAGCCTGTTCTCCCTGATCATTCAGATGGACCGGCTGATCGGGAAGAGTGAGGACGGCGGTGAGACGGCATCCGAGCTGGAGAAGCTGCGCCGTTCGGTGTCCGGCATTATGGAGGAGGTCCGGGGGCTTGCCTGGGAGATCCGTCCCTCGGTGTTGGACGATCTGGGTGTCGTCCCGGCGATCCGTACCTTCGTCGAGAATTACCAGGGTCATTACGGCATCGAGGTGCATCTGGAGTGCAGCCTGCGGACCCGGCTGGGCCTGCAGAAGGAGACAACGGTGTATCGCGTAATCCAGGAGGCGCTTACGAACGTGGCGAAATATGCCGATGTGTCGGAGGTATGGGTAACGGTGCGCGAGACGGAGTCCCAGGTGGAGACCAGGGTAGAGGATCGCGGCCAGGGCTTCGCCAGACGCAGCACGGCCGCCAAGGGTGTCGGCCTGTTCAGTATGGAGGAGCGGGCCCGGGGAGCCGGCGGCATGCTCACGGTATCGTCAGAGCCGGGGCAGGGAACAGTCGTGATGCTGAGTCTGCCGAAAGCCGGAGAGGAAGGCGGCATGGGGTGAAGCCAGGAAGGCTTGTCCTATCAATCATCCGGAACGAGTGACATCCATATTTTTCTATAATTTATCGAACATACCTTTCCTGAAACACGCAGGGAGCGGAGGTCAAGCACGAGCAGAGGGATGCCGGCTTGGCCTTTTTGCTTTCCATTCGACGGGAAACCCAGGCGGGAGGAGAAAACTCGTTCCAGAGAAACGGAGAAATCCGTAGACCGAGAGCGAATGAGGAAGAAGACTCCTGGCATGAAGAATGCTTGCTAATCAACCCTTGTAAAAAAAGATTGACATTCCAAGTGAGACGGGAGTAATATCTTTTTAGTCGATAAAACCTAGTTTTCGGCTTGGTTTTCAGGATGCGAAGGAGATGACTGGAAGATGAATAACAACCTCATAGCCGCTATTCAATCCAACTGGATCACATTGGTGATTTCATTGGTTATCATTGGCTTTTTGTACTTCCTGGGACGTAAGCGCCTGGGCTTCGGCTATCGTGTGTTAATCGCACTTGGGCTCGGCTTGGTGGCAGGGATTATTTTTAACTCCTACAAGCTCGATTACAAGAACGTCAGCACGATAGGAACCATTTATGTCAACTTGGTCCGGATGCTTGTCATTCCGCTGGTTGTGGTGCTCGTCATCAACAGTATTACGACCTTGACCAATCTGGGGCATCTGCGCAAAATCGGGGTCAAAACCATCTCGATCTTCTTGATTACGACAGGGATCGCCGCTTTGATCGGCGTGATCGTAGCCATTTTGGTTGATCCGGGTGCAGGCATTACCCAAGAAGCGGTTAAAAACTTCAAGCCGCGTGAGATTCCTACGTTCTCGCAGGTTATTCTGGATCTGGTACCGTCCAATCCGTTCAATGAAGCAGCCAACGGCAAAGTCGTTCCTGTCCTGATCTTCGCGATTTTCGTTGCGGTTGCTATCGTGCATGTCGGCTCCAAGAAGCCGGAAGTGGTGGAGCCTGTGAAGCAGCTGATCGCATCGCTGTCGCAAATTCTCCATCAGGTCATCAAGTACGTGATCAAGCTGACTCCTTACGGTGTATATGCGCTGATCGCAGCTATGGCCGCCCGCTATGGCGTTGAGACGCTGGCTCCGCTGATCAAGCTGATCCTGGCCACTTATGCGGCCTTGCTGATTCACTTCATCTTTACCTTCGGTGGTCTTGTGGCGTTCGTAGCCAAGGTCAATCCGATCAAGTTCTTCAAGAAGGCGTATCCGACGATCGCCGTTGCCTTTACGACACGAAGCAGCTATGTTACGCTGCCGGTTAATATGGAAGTCATTACGAAGCGGATTCGGGTTTCCGATCGTATCGCAAGCTTCGTTGCCCCGCTCGGCGCCACGATCAACATGAACGGCTGCGGCGGCGTATGGCCAGCTGTGGTCGCGATATTCGTCGCTCGCGTGTATAACGTTCCGCTGGGCTTGTCGGATTATGTGCTGATTATTCTAGTCAGCATGATTTCGTCCATCGGTGTGGCTGGCGTACCTGGACCGGCCGCAATCTCGACTACAGTCGTCCTGACAGCGCTGGGCTTGCCACTCGAAGGGATTGGCTTGACGCTGGCGATCGATGCCGTCGTCGATATGGGTCGTACGGCTGTGAACGCAACAGGTACAACGGTTGCTTCCTTGCTCGTTGCGAATTCCGAAGGTGAGTTCGACCGTGAGGCGTTCAATCGTGACGAAGAAGACTCGCTGGAACTGAACGGCGTATCGTAAGTTTAAAAAATCGAAACACCCTGTTCCGCTTATTGTGATGTGCACCCCTTAGAATAGACATTGGAAAAACCCCTGGGTTTAGCCGATGAAATTCTAGGGGGTGCATTTTTTATGGCGATCAAGGGACAAACGTTTAAGCATTATCCAGAATCGGTGAAGGCC